>NZ_AP024908.1:0-300000 GCF_024347135.1 Vibrio spartinae
TTGGCAATGAAGAGAGAAAAAACCATAGATAATCTCTACCAACTCGCTGAACAAACCAAACAAGTTCAGGCGGACCGGATAGAAATCGTTCTTGAAGAACGTAAAGACGATCACTTTCCCCCAATGTCTAAGGCATTGATGGAAACGCGTTCCGGTCTCACACGCCGAAAGCTGGATGAAGCTATTGCAAAAATGGAAGCTGAGGGGCATCAGTTTACGAAAAATAATGCCAATCATTATTCTATCTCTCTTGCCGAAGCGCATATGTTGATGGATGCGGCTGGCGTGTCTACTTTCCATCAACGTAAAAAGAACAATGATAATAAGCCTTGGATTATTAATGTTCAGAATCAAAAAGGTGGCACGGGAAAATCGATGACTGCGGTTCATCTGTCTGCCTGTCTGGCTTTAAATCTGGATAAAAGATATCGTATTTGCTTAATCGATTTAGATCCTCAAGGATCATTACGTCTATTTTTGAATCCTCAGATTAGTACAGAAGAAAATGAAAGTATTTTCTCTGCGGTGGATATCATGCTAGACAATGTGCCGGATGACACGACGGTGGACCGTTCTTTTCTGAATAAGAATGTACTGATGTCCACTCAGTACCCGAACTTGAAAACCATTTCTGCTTTTCCTGAAGATGCGATGTTTAATGCTGAAGCATGGCAATATTTATCACAAAACCAGTCATTGGATATTGTCCGTCTCTTGAAAGAAAAGTTGATTGATAAAATTGCTGATGATTTTGATATTATTGTCATCGATACGGGGCCACATGTTGACCCTTTAGTCTGGAATGCAATGTATGCGTCTAATGCGCTTTTGATACCATGCGCAGCGAAACGTCTGGATTGGGCATCAACCGTTAACTTCTTCCAGCATTTACCGACCGTTTACGAAATGTTTCCGGAAGATTGGAAGGGACTTGAGTTTGTTCGTTTGGTACCGACGATGTTCGAGGATGATAATAAAAAGCAAGTTTCTGTTTTGACGGAGATGAATTATCTGCTCGGAGAGCAGGTTATGATGGCAACGATACCACGCAGTCGGGCATTCGAAACCTGCGCTGATACCTATAGCACGGTGTTTGATTTAACTTCCGGTGATTTTGAAGGCGGGAAGAAAACACTGGCGACAGCGCAAGATGCCGTTCAAAAAAGTGCATTAGAGCTTGAGAGAGTACTACATACACATTGGCCATCGTTGAATCAGGGGTAAGAGAATATGGCAATGAAAACATCAGAATTAAACGCGAAACTGTTTGGTAAGGCCGATAAGCGCCGGGCAACAACCCCGCAAGAGGCGCAAAACGCTGCAAAAGAAAAAGCACATGTCATCGAATTGGCTGTGGCTGGCAAAGATTTAGTCACCTTTGAATTACAGCGTATACCAGCAGACCGTATTGCGACCCAAACGACCGTTTTTGAGCGGAATGCCCGTGAACAGTCGTTTCTGAATGAACATGCATTGTCTGATATTTTGAGTACGCTGCAAGACCGGGGACAACAGTATCCAGCCGTTGGACGACGTTCAACCGACGGTATGATTGAAGTGCTCGATGGTAGCCGACGTCGTATGGCATGTATTCTGGCAAATCAGGACTTCCTCGTTTATGTGGCGGGCGGAATTAATGAAGAACATGCCAAATTCTTGTCTGATGTGGCAAACGCGCATAAGCCGTTATCTCTCTACGAAAAAGGCAAAGAGATGCAGGCGAAACTGGATAGTGGCGAAGCTGAAGATCAAAAAGCCTTAGCAAAAATGTTCCAATGCAGTGAAGCGCTCGTGAGTGGTGCACTGAAGGCTGCCGATTTGCCTCTTGAGTTACTTCAAGCCTACCCCAATGTTGTTGAGCTTGGCCGCCCGACCATCGTAAAACTTCATAAGCAATATAGTGTTTTAGATGAGGAACAGCGGGAGCAGCTCTTAGATAAATGCCGTGCCGATGGTGAATTTGTCTGGCAAAAAAGTGAGGTTCAAGGTGTTGCTCGGTTGACCAAAGAAGTGACGGAAACACTGGAACAGTGGATGGCTTCACTTGCACCGAAACAGAAAGTTGCCTCGCATAAAATTGAATTAGTCAAAGGACGCGCGAGTTATTCTCGCAAAGGTAGCCAGTTAGTGCTGAATCTAAAGCGGGTTGATGATCAGCTTATGGATGAATTATTTGAATTTATTCAGAGTAAAATGAACTAACGTCTTGATTTCTTCTTGAAATAAAAAAGCCCGGTGAATCACCGGGCTTTTTTGAATCCTGAATTCCTCATGAGAAACACTTCCTTTTCCTCAGATGATTTGTATGATGTGATACCAATATTCCTGTTTTTATGGCTTTGCGATGATGTGTGCTTTTTCTGAGGTTCTTTCCCCATTATGCTCTTATTTGGAACAAACGTTCTACCGTGCCGGTATTGTGCTGAAAGGAACGCCAAAGTGGACTGAAGCCCGACTGTTGCAATTAAAGGACTATTTTGGCAGTCGGCATATACAGCTTGGCGGTCATCCCAGAGAAGGATATGAATGGTTCGATATTAAGTCTGGCCGTCGCTTACTGGGTCAGGAATGTGGACTGTTATTGGTTGATTTATCGGTTGGATTCGATGCTGACAGTTTTAATGCCGCTCTTGGAACGCTGCAAGGTGGCGGAATTTTAGTGTTTGTTAATGTCCCTGAGTGGGCTGAAAATTTAAATCCGGCCCAACAATGGTTACGGCGTGCTCTGGATCAACTGATATTCGTGGATGAGTTACAGTCGTCTGTCGAAGTCGATTTTTCACCACGACCATCAATGCGAATCGATCGATTTGAGCAACAGGACAAAGCCATTGAGTCAATTATTCATGTCGTCGAAGGGCATCGAAAACGTCCCTTCGTATTGACTGCTGATCGTGGTCGGGGAAAAAGCAGTGCATTGGGCATTGCTGCATCCGTTTTAATGACGCGTCGTCCATTTATTCAGATGATTGTTACGGCTCCTGCTTTCTCGTCGGTTGACCCGATTTTTTGCCATCTTCAACGAATGCTTCCTGACGGACAGATACAGGGAAAGACATTTATTTATCAGCAAGCCAAACTCCAGTTCATTGCACCAGATGAACTCATTTATGAGCGCCCGGGCTGTGATCTACTCTTGATTGATGAAGCCGCTGCGATACCTATATCGATGCTCACTTCTTTAACCCATCACTACCATCGTTTAGTTTTTTCGACCACTATTCATGGTTACGAAGGATGTGGCAGAGGATTTACGCTCAAATTTTTACCGTGGCTAAAACACCACAGGCCCGGTTTAACGCATCAGAAATTATCAATGCCGATCCGCTGGGCTGAAGGTGATCCACTTGAAAAGTGGCAGTATCAGACATTTTTGCTTGATGCTGAGTTACCCGCGATAGAAGATATACAAGATGGTCCAGTTCAGTATCGTAACCTGACTCGTGACGAATTACTGAATGAGCCAGCGTTGTTCGCAAATCTCTTTTCTTTACTAACCAATGCCCATTATCAAACGACACCGAATGATTTAATGGGCATTCTTTCTGATTCGAAGATCACAGTCTTTATTGCGCAGAGGGCATATCATCTTGTGGGATGCATTCTTGCAATACGGGAAGGACCGTTATCGCCAGATGCAGTTGCAAGAATTCAATGCGGTCAGCATCGTCCGAAAGGACATCTGGTGCCGACTTCTTTGGTGAACCAACTCGGGTTATCTGATGCGGCTGGGTTGTCTTGTTGCCGAGTGATGCGGATTGCGATCCATCCTGCCTGGCAAGGTCGAGGATATGGTTCTGCACTACTTTCCGCATGGACTCGTCAATGCTCGACTGACTATATCGCCACCAGCTTTGGTGCCACTTCAGCGCTCCTTCAGTTTTGGGAAAAAAATGGTTTTCATCCAGTGAAAATCGGTTCGCGTAGAGACCAGGCGAGTGGCTGTTACTCTATTGTGATGATTTACCGTAATTCGTATTCGTGGTTTGAGTCTGCGAGAAAACAATGGTCATACTATTTCCCACATGCCTTAAAAACAGAACTGACTCGGTTAGAGCCTGATGTTGTTCGGCAGTTGCTAAAGATGTGCGTCAATTTACCGATAATAAATATACCTGTCACATTGATTCGAAATTATGTTCAGGGCGGCTCCAATTATGAGAGTGTCGCGGTATGGATATCTCTCTATATGTCAGCGCTGCCACCTGAACATATCGACATGATTGATGACTTGTTGATTGAGAAAGTATTACAGAATCAGGCGTGGTCAACGATAGTTACTCATTCTTCTGTCACTGGCAGGAAGCAGATTGAGCAGAGAATCCGAGACAACCTTTCATCTATCATTGCGAGTTTACAGTGTAAATTTGAGTTATAGTCAATCAATCAAATTTGCCTATTTACACTGTAAATCTACTAAGTTGGTGACCCAGCACTGAATTTTCAATAGCGCTTATTTAGTTGCTGTCATGAGATGAGTAAAATATAAGCGAATAGAATGGATTGCGAGTATGTACGATAAGGACGCATAGATGTGGAAGAGAATTTTATCTATCACAGAAGATAAAAAGTCAGTCATCGCGAACCTGAAACCGATAGACACGCTGAGTAAGAAATTATCGAAAAGCGGAATCATGGAAGCTTTAACAAATTTAGGTGCCTCTGCGTTCTATTTGGATCAGGAAGTATTGGAACGGTTTATCAATGCTGCGAACGAAGGCAAAGGAGATGCTTATAAGGATACTGTCGTTGCGAAGCGTCTTCATGCACAAGTGAGGGTTGAGTTAGCAGAACAAGACATGCTTGCGAGTATGGTGGTTACGGGCGCATATGGTGGTCGAGGATTGCTCGGTAGTGATTTAGTTCATGCACTTGCCCAGTCAAGAGTCACTAAAGGTATCAATAAGGCAGCACTGAAAAAAGTTTTAATTGTCAGTAGAACGCTCTCCCCGGGAGAGGTATTTGTTCAGCCTATCGCACAAGGGAAAAATCCTGTCAACGGAGTTGATACGAAATTTATTCCTTTAGTTGATGATGTGAAGAAACGTGTATTGGCGCCACAGCATAAAGAAAATTCGTCAAAATTCGACATGAGAAATTTGGGAGAGACCATTACGGTAGGAGAAGGTGATGAAGTGATGCGCCGGATTCCCGCCACAAAAGGGACGCCCGGTTATACGGTTCAAGGGACGAGTATTCCCGCAAAACCGGGGAATGACTCACCCATGAAAGAAGGCAAAGGCACCACTCTTTCTGCGAAAGATCCCAATATTTTAGTCTCGACGATTTCCGGAATGCCGTTGATCAAGGAACGAAGTATCGATGTTGATAATGCATTATGTATGCAAAATATCAATGTGGGGACGGGACATGTGAAATTTAAAGGAGCCTTGATTGTCGCTGGCAATATTGAATCCGGAATGATTGTCCGTGCGACCGGCTCTATCACTGTCGGTGGATTTATCGAATCTGCAGATGTTCAGGCCCAAGGCGATATTCTCGTCGGGAAAGGAATCATTGGTCATACGACAGCCGATGACGAAAAACGCACTTGCACAGTAAAATCTGGTGCGACAATTAGAGCCAATTATGCGCAGTATTCTGAAATTCAGGCACATGATGATATTCATCTGAGCGTGCATAGCATTAGCAACAATATTCGTTGTGGGCAGGATCTGTATGTCATCGATGAAAAAGAGAAGCAAGGCACATTAAGTGGTGGCATGGCTAAAGTTGGCTGTAAACTCATCTGCGTCAATCTTGGGGTTGAGGGGGATACCGCAACGCGTGTTGAAGCGTTTGGCTGCTATGCGAGTTACAGAAAGCGTCTGGAGCAATACAAAGAACAATACAAACAGACACAGGCTAAAACAATGGACATTGTCCGTCGGGAATTAGAATTTAATAAGCGACCTAAAGAGAAGCGAACAGAAGAAGGACGTGAAGAGATTGAGCGTCTGAAACAAGAAACGAGTGAGCAGATGGCTAAAGAAAAAGAGATGCTCGCAGTGATGGAAGATGAATTTGAAGACAGGCTGAGAGAAAGTACCGTTGAAGTCAAAAGTAAAGTTTTCAGTCATGTGATTATTCAATTCGGCGATGAGCGTATTGTGATCAAGCGATCTCATGGCCCTAGTCTTTTTAATTTCACCCAGTATGAAATTAAATGTCGTTCTTTATTAGATGAAAATGATGTTGTCTCTGAAATGTGACTCCATATCGCGGCAACATCATTTTATTGTCTGCTGATGGGGGCGTTAAACAGCCCGGACGTTTCCCTGACGCAGATTGTTTAGCACTTCCTCTTTCGCACCATCAGCAATCACGTAACCTTTTTCCATCACGATAATACGATCGACAATATCCAGCATTGATGTTTTATGGGTGATGAGTATCAGTGTTTCGTTGGGGGTTAACTGCTTAAACTGATGCTTCACATGCATTTCTGAGCGGTTATCCATGGCACTGGTCGGTTCATCCATTAATAGTACCGGTGGACGACCTAACAAGGCGCGAGCAATTGCAACTGCCTGTTTTTGCCCCCCGGAAAGTAATTGTCCGCCTTCTCCGACTTGCCGTTCCATTCCGGCAGCGTCCTGTTGAGTAAACATCGTCACACCGGCACGATTTGCTGCATCGAGAACATCTCGGTCATCAACTAATGGTCTTCCGAGTGTAATGTTTTCACGAATTGTCCCGAAAAATAGCAGGCTATCTTGTGGCGTACAGCCAATATTTCTACGAATATCAATGTGATGTAACTGAGAGATATTGGTGTCATCAATACGAAGGTGGCCTTCTGTGGGTTTATACAATCCCATGATCAAGCGTTCTAATGTGGTCTTTCCTGAGCCCACTCTACCGATAATTGCGACTTTTTCTCCGGGATTGATGGTGATACTGACATCACGAATCGATGCTGTCGCCGAGCCTGGGTAGTGAAAAGTCACGTTGTCTAACTCGATTTTGCCTTTAAAGATGGGGCGATGAATATAGCGTTTCCCTTCCTCTTGTTCTTCAGGCATCGCCATAATACCTTCGATTAACGTGAAAGCTGATTTGGCCTGCGTATACCGTGTCGAGAGCAAAGAGAGCTGAATCATGGGCGCGATTGCTCGGCTGCTGAGCATCGTGGCTGCAATCATCCCCCCCATGGTCAAGTCACCTTCAGAAATCAAATAAACACCGACAATGATCATCCCGATGTTGCTCACCTGCTGGACAAAACCCGCAGCATTTTGAATACCATTGGTTATTTTTCTGCTTTTAATGTTCCAATTCGCCATGTGTGCGACTGCTTCTTCCCAGCGATATTGGAATTGACTTTGTGCACCAAATAATTTGACGGTTTCTAAACCGGAAAGGCTTTCAATCAGGTTGGCATATTTTTGAGACGCAAGTCTTGAGCCTTCTTCGATTGCGACTTTGAGTTTGCCCTGAATCAGGTAGGAGTAACATGCCAAAATCACCACGCCAACAATCGGTACGATGACCAGTGGACCTGACATTAACCAGATGAGAAATAGAAATAAGAAGGCAAACGGTAAATCAATCAGTGATGAAATTGTTGCAGATGTGAAAAACTCCCGGATCGACTCGAATTCTTGGAGGTGTCTGGCAAATGCTCCGACAGAAGGGGGGCGGTTTTCCATACGGATGCCCAGCACCTTACTGTAGAGTTTTGAAGAGATCAGAATGTCTGATTTCTTTCCTGCGACATCAATGAAATAGCTTCTGAGCATTTTTAAGGTGATATCAAACAGAAAAATACAAACGATACCGCTGGAGAGCACCCAGAGTGTTTCAAATGCGAGGTTCGGCACGACTTTGTCATACACTAAGCGGGAAAACATCGGTGCAGCAATTGCGAAAGCATTGATCAGCAGTGATGCTATCAGTACATCACGGTAAATTTTTTTCGATTGCCAAAGGGTACTCCAGAACCAGTGACCTTGATTTGTTTTTAAGACTTCCGGAGATCTTTCATCATAACTGAACTGCTTTTTGACCATAAAATAGCGGCCGATATAGCGTTCTTCCAGATCCTGAAGAGAATAGGAGATCGGTACCATTCCGGATGACTCGGTGATAACTTCAGCTTCTTGTTGCTCTTCATTAAGACTGAGTAATACGCATGACTCGCCCCCTTTAAGTAGGAGTACGACGGGGAATATCAGTCGAGGTATCTCGCTCAATTTTGCGCGGTTTTCTTTGGCAACCAGCCCTGCCCTTTCTGCTGCCCGGGGGAACAAAAATGGAGTGAGTCTCCCATCTGATAACGGTAATCCATTAACCAGCGCTTCCGGAGAGTTAGCTAAGCCATAATACCGGCTGATATAAATCAGCGAATTGAGTAATGTATCTTTCATTCAAGCTGACCTTTTCAATTATTTTCCATCACTTATCAACAATAAAGCCTTGGAATACATCAATAAAGTGTTCAGCCAGAAAGTCTAGCTGCTCTTGTGTTTCTATTCTTGACGCTACCGTTGTAATGTCTAGGTTATGCGCGGCTCTTGAAATCGACGCAAGTGTATAGGTCTGTTTCTCGTCTTTCAGATTATGTGTGAATACGTAATCCAATTTCACGTAATTCGGTCTGAATTCGTTGAGGTAATCCAGTGTCTGGAAATGTCGGCCATAATGATCGACACCAAAGTCCGCACCAGTCTCTCGGATGGCATGACAGAATAGTGCAGTATAGTTGGCGTTTTCGATAAAACAGGCTTCCGGAATTTCAAAATGGAATCGTTTCGCGACCGATGGATTTTGTATCAGTAACTGAGAGATCCAGCGAATAAAGCTCGGATCCGAAATGCTGTTGCTAGAAATATTAATCGCCAGAATGTCGTTGCCGCTTTCATCCTGAGCTAATTTTTCGAACATCTGCTGAATCACATACTCATCGAAAATATGGCTGACGTTAAGCTGTTCCAGCGCAAACAGGTATTGTGGCGCACTGTATCGTTGACCATCTTTTTCGATTGAGGAAAACACCTCTTTATGTAATTCCTTACCATCCTTGTCACATGCAGTCTGAAATCGAAAGCGAACCAAATCATCTTTCATTGCTTGATCAACTAGCGTTTTCCACTGCTGTTTACCCATGACTAGGTGATTTTCATCACTGTTGATATAGCTGTATGGTTTTGTCCGCTCCGCTTTTGCAGACGCTAAAGCGTTATCCAGTAGCGACAATATATTGGAAGTTGTGGTTTTCGATTTATTCAGCACCAACCCCAGATAAGCTTCCGGAGAGACAAGCCCCGTCGGATCCGGTGTTATGTTAGAGACGCAGTTCATTATATTTTCCGCAATGGCCTGAATTTCATCGTCCTCAGCATGAGGGAAAAGAAAGGCGAATTCACTATTTGATAAGCGTGCAAGAGTCGTTTTCGGAGCGTTAACCGACAGTTTGAGATGTTCTGCCAGTGTTTTTACTTGCGCGTCGCCGCTCTCATAACCCTCAACATCATAGCTTTCTTCGATAAACGTCGCCTGAAGTATCGCAACAGCACCGTATCCGCCTTCACTTAACCAGCTTTCCAACTGATTCATATAGTAAGAGCGATTGCCCAGTTTTGAGACGGTATCGAGATAAGCCCGGTCTCGCAGTTGTTGCGCTTCTTTGGCCTGAGCCATAAAAGCTTTTTCGATCTGAGAAGACATCCGGTTGATCCCGTCAACGACATGGACGAGGTCTTTCGTCATTGGCGGGGGCAACGGCTTACCAAACTGGCTGCGCGCGACCTGCTCCATTTTAATCACTATCGCATGAAGGGGGCGTAGAGAGTGTTTGATCATCAGCGAAATTGCGATCAGCCCGAATAGGAAAATACAGCCGAAAACAATGCTCAGGCGAATGAGGGCATCCCATAATTGTCGATATGCTTCGCCCGGATGGCTGACAATGTTCACTTTAGCGAGCTGCATCCAGCCACTGGTCACCACGCGGCTTCTATTGATTGGTTTAAACAAGCCAAGGTGAGTGAACCATGCAGGGACACCGTTTGGTGTAATGGGATACGTTCGCACAATCGCAGGGCGATCATCGAAAAAGGTTAATTTGACCAGTGAATACGTGCTGCCATCAAACAGTGCATTGATTACCGACTCGGCTGAAACCGTGTCTTTATCTTCCAAATACGGGGCCAGTGCCAGTCCTACGGTATTGATGGTGTTGCTGACTTCTGAACGTTGCTGTTGTTCAAGATTGCTGCGTGTCGTATTAAATTCAATAATAAATACAGAACTAATCAGCAAAATAAACAGCGCAATCATTCCCATAACGATTTGCTTGTAAAGAGTCATATTTCCCTACCCATCGTAGCTAACTATCGGTTTATTCAAAATGAGTTCCCGTTCCCGATCCCTTAAGTCATTCCACAGACTCAGACGAGATGAGTCGCCCGCCAACTGACCGTTTTTCGATTTCATCAGCCATAGATTCCGACCATTGAAGCTGTAGATCGGCAATAAATCGGTTCTGCGCCTTGCTGGCTTGATTTGAGGTATCAAATTATCGAGGATGAGAGGCTCTGCATCTGGTGTTTTGTAATAGGCAAGTACCATGTGAAACTGATTGAGTTTAATGGCTTTAACATAGACTAATCTTAGTTTGCTGTCCGGTACGCCAATTTCTCTGAGAGAAAAATATTTGGCAATTGTAAAATCTTCGCAATCTCCTGCATTCGCTCCCAGAAATTCCAGCGGCGTTGCCCAGTAATCTTGCTTACCCCATAGCTTGATATCGCTGACAAAGTAGAGTTGATTGAAAAAGGCATTCACTTTTTCCAGCTTTTTTTGTGTTGAAAGTGGTTTATATTCGGCCAAAGCATTCCGCCAGGCTTCGACTCGTTTACCAGCCCGCTCACCGTAAACTCGTGTTACGGCATTTACCCACTTCTGTTCCGTGGTATCAAGGGCCTGTAATGACGATACCGTCAGTAGTAATAGCATAAAGATGACTGTCAGCCAGCGTTTCATAATGCCTCTATTTTTCTGATCGGATTACTCATGGGCAGATGTCGGGCTCCATTATTCTTTCAGTGCGTTTTCCTGAGCACCAAGTATCGGCTGTAAAAGATACTCCATCACGGTTCTTTTCCCAGTGATGATATCGACTGATGCGGTCATTCCCGGGATTATGGGGAGGTCTCCATCATGATGCAATGTGGTGGAAAACGTCCTGACCCGAACGATATAGAAACTGTTGCCCTCTTCATCCTGAGAGGTATCGGCACTGATATGTTCAAGCGTGCCTTCCAATCCACCATATTTACTAAAGTTATAGGCGCTAAACTTGACGATAGCATGTAAATTCGGACGGAGGAAAGCAATGTCTTGGGGGGCAATTTTTGCTTCAACGAGTAATGTATCTTCTGACGGAACAATTTCAACAATATCCATGCCCGGTTGAATCACGCCACCCACTGTATTGACATTGAGCGTTTTGACCGTACCGGTGACCGGAGAAACGACCACCGTCCGGTTGACCCGATCTTCCAGCCCGACGGCTGACTCGGTGAGCGCTGATAATTTATCCTGAGCCTGATTTAACTTGTCCTGCTGCTCGGAACGGAAGGTTTGTGCGGTATCAATACGGCTATACATCGCTTCTTTGAGCGCCGCTTTTGCCAGTGGTATTTTTAATTGACCAGATGTCATATCTCGGCGGATATCGTTCACTTGCCGTTGTAATTTTAGGATCTCGATCTCTGGCACAACGCCTTCTTTTGCCAGCGGTTCAGTCATCTGTAGTTCTTTTTGAACATACTTATAGCTTTGCTCCAAATTCGCGACTCTGGCTTGTAATTCAATCAGATCCTGATTTTTCTGTTTGATTTGTTGATCGACCACCGAAAGCTGGTTTCTCAAATTATCCAGTGACTGCGTGTACTGTGCTTTTTGTCGTGTCACTAATTTGGCTTTTTTTTCGGCCAATGCTTTAGGAAATTTCAAATGACTGTAGGTTACGACAACATTTTTCTGCCAGTTGGTTTCGTCGAATTTCTCATTAATTTTCACACTGTTGATCGATGTGGACAATTGGACGACGTTTGCTGTTAAGTTGGCAACTTCCTGCTCCCGCTCGCGGTAATCGGATAAGAATTGGGTTTTATCAAGGAGTATCAGTTGTTGCCCTTTTTCGACGTGCTGGCCTTCTTTGACCAGAATTTGTTTGACCAGCCCGCCTTCTAAGTTTTGGATCACTTGAACTTGGGAGGAGGGGATGACTTTGCCATTTCCGACGGTTACTTTATCTATTTCAGCAAAAGATGCCCAGATGATTGCGATAACAAAAAAAACAGCCATAACCCATAACATAATCCGAGCACTATCTGGGGTATTCAGTAGAAGTGCCGCCGTTTTATCGTCAACATATTCCAGTTCTTCTGATGAAAGTTCGCTGTAGCTGTCTTTACGCATCAAGACATCCTATTCGGTTCGGATTACTCTGTTGATTTTATTACTAGTCTGATGAAATGTTAAGAATCGGCATCAGATAGATGCTGAAAATCGCTGAATTCCTCTATTTTCGCTAGAAACTGTACCATACCTTGACAAGATTGCTTGGTTTTTCTGGAAATTGTTGCCGTTTTGTCGCGGGGTTGATGTGATACTTGTCTTATCAATATGAAAGGCGCACAATCACGAAAAAAATGCAGGAGCACGCATGGAACTCTCAGATATTCGTCGGGAATATATTCAAGGTGGCTTAAGAAGAAAAGATTTGATGTCAAATCCTTTTCATCAATTCGAGCATTGGCTACAACAGGCGATTAATGCCAATATTTCTGATCCGACAGCCATGACTGTTGCGACAGTTGCTCCCGACGGTCAACCTTTTCAACGGATTGTGTTGCTGAAGGATTCTGGTGAACATGGCTTTATTTTCTATACCAATCTGGGCAGTCGTAAAGCTCACCATATTGAACACAATAATCGCATTAGTCTCCATTTTCCGTGGCACATGCTAGAGCGTCAGGTGCATATCACCGGACGGGCTCAGAAACTTTCAGCGATGGAAAATTTTAAATACTTTTCCTCTCGTCCAAAAGATAGTCAATTGGCTGCCATTGCAAGTCATCAGAGTCAGCGAATCTCTGCTCGGGGCATCCTGGAAGGGAAGTTTCTGGAGTTAAAACAAAAATTTGTAAAAGGAGAGATTCCTGTCCCCAGTTTTTGGGGGGGGTATCGGGTGATTCCTGAAAGTTTCGAATTTTGGCAGGGTGGGGAACATCGTTTACACGATCGATTCCTTTATGCACAACAGGAAGCATGTCAAGGTGACGGACAGTGGGAGATTAACCGATTGGCTCCTTAAGCCGTTGCATTTGTTATCGCCCTCATCGGCAATCGGATGACGGCAGAACCAAAAAAGGGAAGCCATGGCTTCCCTTTTTTGGTTGATCAGTGAATTACTCTTTAATTTCTCTTACAACCCGAAAGCCGATGTAATTCGCGGCTGTTGATGGCTCAGAGAAGAGTTGGCTATAGACCACGGCATTGAGTGGCGAGAAACTCCAAGCACCGCCTTTGAGGAGACCTTGAGGCGCGCTGGTCCATTCCCAGACGTTGCCGATAACGTCATACAGCCCGAGAGGGTTCGCTGGGAATGATTTGACCGGAGATGTACTTTTGTTTGCCCAGAAAGAGCCACTCCACCCGGTATTGGCTAAACCAGTCGCAAAATCATCGCCCCACCAGTAGTCGGTTTGCGTGCCAGCCCGAGCTGCAATTTCCCATTCATCTTCCGTTGGGAGTCGGTATTTAAACCCTGTTTGTTTTGAAAGCCAGTTTGTAAATGCTTTCGCATCATTTTGGCTGACGCAAACAACAGGCGATTGCGAGGATTGTTTAAACCCGGGGTTACGCCAGTAATGACCAGACTGTGGGGTCATTTGGTTATTGATCATCGCCACACACGTTTTCATCAGTTCTGCATCTGAACGGTAATTGGTCTGCGTGACAAACACTTTGAACAGTCCAACAGTGATGGGGGTCGATGAAATTGCGAAAGCATGATCAAGGAACACTTGAGTCGATGCATGTTCCCCGATGAAGAATTTCCCTGGCGTTATCGTGACCAACTCGGGGCCTGAGAGGCTTTGTGATAATCCATCCGCAAATGCATAGCCAGTTTTCAACTGATTATGCTCTTCTTTCAAAACAGCCCGAAGTTGGCTGTCTGACTTCAAATTAATCTCTGTTTGATATGGAATATAACCTGTTTTTTCGATCCGGATCTGATGAACACCTTCCGATAGCGTTAATGTCAGTGGTGTATGACCATAGCGAACATCATCAATAATTACCTGATCGTCATACAGATTGGAACGAAGTATCAGATTAAACCAAGCAACTTCCTGCTGAATTGGTTGTTGATCGTCAATGATACAGTACTGGGCATCAATATCTAAAAGTTGGCAAGGCGCTGCATTGTCCGGCTTCGCTCCTAACCGTGCTTCAACAATGGTTTGATAACGGCTGGCATCAGAGAAACCTGATTGAACCGTTTGATGCTGAAGGACATGAATATTCAGGGATGCCTTTGAAGCATGTTTTATTGCAGTTGGAGATTCGCTAACACTGTTTATTAAAGACGTCTGGAACTGTTTGACCGCTTTTTGCAGAGCCAATTTTATGGTTTGCTGTTCACATGCGGCAATGGTCATTGATGGGTGACAACGGTTGGTAAAGCTGACTTTTTCCACCCCTTCTTTTAACAGTTCGATCCTCAACCGTTTTGCCCGAGCTTTCAACTTATTTCGCTGGAGATCGGCAATGTTCTTTTTGAGTAGAGAAACCTTGGTTTCCTGATCTTTGAGTGACCCTTTCTGTTCTTCCAGTTGGTTATCCATATCAAACAAACTCTTCTGATTTTGCTTGTATTTTGACCATGCATTCTGGTAGGTCGACTGATAAGAGCTGATATCCAGTTTGGGATCCGAGATCATCTTTTGATAGGCATTTTCCAAATCTTTTTTGGTTCGGTTCAGCTTGGCTGAAAGTTCCTTATCTTGCTGACGAAGTCTGCTGAGCTCGGTTTGTTGGTTTGCGACGGTCTGTTGTTTTTCTTGCAAAACGTTCTGGGCTTTTTCCAGATCTGTATTTTTACTGAAAAGTGCATCGTCAATTTGGTTGACTAAAGGTGCGGCTTTTTCTGGCAATGTCGCATCTTCAGCAAAAGCGCTGAATGATACGAAACCAAGCAGGAGGGTTGATAATAGAGCAGTTATTCCTTGTCGCATGCTTTTGTACTTCAATGTTGGATCGTCAAGTCGTCTGATCGATTGTAAACGAAAACGCCATTCGTCCATAAGTCATATATCAATAACTTACAGACAAAATGGCGTCGTAACCATATCTTTGTGAATCGTACCAAAAAAATAATTCACAAATTGGCATCTAGCTTTGCTTATTCGGACGAAGTTTGACCCATACCGTATCACTACTATTGACTGTAATGACCTGATTATATGTCTCATACCCGTCTTTGGACACTGTAAACTGATGGCGGCCATGTGGTAGAACGATCTCTACCGGGGTACTACCATAACTGACACCGTCAATGGTCACAGAATCCTGATATTGGTCAGAGCGGACGGTTATGTTTGCCCACTGCTTTTCCTTTTTTGGTGTATAGTTTTTCTGTCCTTGCAGACAGTATCGCGTCGATACAGCCAACAGTTTACATCCGGCAGTTGCTCCTGGCCGAGCCTGAAGTTGCGCTTGAATTTTGGTGTAGTAGTCATTGTTACCCTGAAAACCGCTCGACAAAATCTGGCTATCCTGAATGGATACATTCAGATCGACATTTTTAAGATTTTGCTTGGCGATGACAGACTCTGTCAGATTATCGAGTAGTTTATCCTGAAAGGCAGAGACCGCTTTCTGTTTGGTTAGATAAACACCTTGATTCGCACATTCACCCAACGTCATCGTCGTAGAACATGTTGTTTTATAGTTCGCTTCAATCGTGTTGCTATCCATCAACTCAGCATTAATGCGTTTGACCCGAGCTTCAACCCGAGACTCTTTCAGGTTATCGAGCTCGCTTTTCAGGCGGGCTTGCTTCTGTTTGAGCTGGGAGACACGCATTTCACTTTCAGTAATCGTCTGTTCATGATCCAGTCGAGATGCTTGATTTTGCTTTAACTCATTCCAGACTTCCTGATACTTCTTCTGAAAAGTCGCTAAATCGATGTCCGGATCTTCGAGAAGTTGGCTATATTGTTTGTCCAGATCTGATTTGGCACGATTTCTTTTCGTTTCCAGCTTACTGCCTTCGCGTTTCAAACGGTCTTGATCATTTTTCAACTGCTGGAGTTTTGTGATTTCAGTATCGTACTTGGATGAAATAGATTTTATCTCATCTTGTTTTGTATCTATTTTTGCATCAATCGTCGCAACAGGGTCAGTCTGTGCGACATTTGCTTCATCAGCATATGCGAATGCTGGTCCCA
Organism: Vibrio spartinae; assembly: GCF_024347135.1. Lineage (NCBI taxonomy): Bacteria > Pseudomonadati > Pseudomonadota > Gammaproteobacteria > Vibrionales > Vibrionaceae > Vibrio > Vibrio spartinae. Next base: position 16,470 of record NZ_AP024908.1, read on the forward strand.
AAAGAGGGATAAGCGCCAATACGAGCGCTGGGATGTGACGTAGTATCATAGGTCCCTGCAACAATTTTTAACGTTTAGCCACAGTAACTCTGTGGAGAAGACAATGACTCGACAACTAGAAAAATAATGAAGTAGCTGTCTCATAATTCTTACTCTATTGGAAGCATAAATAACACAAAATCTAACTTAGGTCGCTGATTTTGTATATTTTAAATATGCTACTTCCATTTTGAGCCGAATGAGAAAATATGCAAGTATTTCACCTCAATCTCTGCTCTGGTTTTGCGTTTGAACAAACATTCTCCGTAATTTATGTGCACTTGATCATTGTTCCGGTTTTTGCTCAAACGTTCAGCGTCATACTCTTTCGAGATTTATCAACATGCTTAATATACATGAACGGCAATTATTTTCACGGAATTAGTTACAGATTTGGATCCATCACTTCTGATAATCATCTATATGCTTATTTGTGTCATTGTGTTTGAAAAAATAGCTGTTCTAAGGTAGAAATCTACTATTCATATGATTGACACTATATTGCGCATCGCAATTGTCGTACCGGATTTTGAGGAGGATGTGGGATGTCTATGCAAAAAAAAACTTCCCTACTTGTGTCCGATCAAGTTCCGACACCGAGACCGGCGGAAGTGATGACGTTGCCGTCGGGGATGGATTGTCATGCTCATTTTTATACACAAATTGTCGTGTGCCTCAATGGCATGACGGAGTTTGAAATCAGCGGATATGGTAATCGAGTCGGCCCGGGGCAGGGGTGTATTGTCCACGCGGGAGCCAACCATGCTTTCGGTGGGATTGTTGAAAGCGCTGATATCATGGTTCTCAATTTACCGTTTCCTGCCACAGAAACACCACTGATGATGCAACAACTCAATGATCTGTCGAGTTCGGGGTGTTATTTCTGTCTTGATGAACCATTTAAAAATCTGATTCGAATTCTGGGGCAGGAGATTGCCACAGCTCCGGAGGATTATCTCTTGAGTCAAGCTTGCCATGATACGCTGGTCTCGATCTTACCTCGTCATATCACTGGTTATGTTCCGCACGCTAAAGAATCTCGCTTTGATATGGATATCATCGATCATTATATCGACCGAAATATAGGCCGACCGATCACGGTTGCCCAACTTGCCGGCAGTGTTTTTCTCGGAGAAAGTCAGTTCCACTCACATTTTAAAGCAACGACCGGCGTCACACCGTATCAGTATGTACTGAATAAGCGGGTTCAAATGGCAAAACGGCTCATTCAACAGGGCGGATATACTTTGGGTCAAGTTGCGGATATCACCGGTTTCTCTGGTCAGAGTTCTTTCTCTCATGCATTTATTCGACTCGTGGGTCTTTCCCCTTCTGCTTACAAGAAACGTTATCAAAAATAAGACGTTGTTCCCAAATCGAACCTATCATTGTTGCTTCTTGCTCATTTATTTCTCACGCCATTGTTTATATGAACGGATCCGTTCGTGTCTGTTTTTTACCGCTCTCAAAGTGTTTATTTCTCTGGTTATTCGCTAAAAAAACATGTCGATAGATTAGCTTAATTGATGTGATTGTGTTTTTAATTTGTTAAATATCGGAGCTTTCCACAAAAAAAACGGAGTTTTTGACAAGTAATCCTCAGATGCTCAGAATACACTGCTAGCTATTGTAAAAGGCCCATTCGGGATCACGTTAAGGGAAAACGCATGTTTACTGCAAATGATGTGTTGAAGTCGGAGTTTGTTGAGCAGCCACTGAATAAACTTTGGGCACTTATCTCGCCACTATATATGGCTGATGAGTCACAATGGCTACAGGAATTGTTACCGCTGGCAACACCGACTGATCAAGAAAAACAAGAAATTACAGAAAAGACGACTCAGTTGATTCAGTCGATCAGAGCCGATAAGAAGTCAGTGCAAATGATTGACGCGCTGCTTCTGGAATATAGTCTGGATACGCAGGAAGGTATTTTGCTGATGTGCATTGCAGAGGCGCTGATGCGTATCCCTGATGCTGAAACAGCCGATGCCTTTATTAAAGATCGACTGAGTGTTGCTGACTGGCATTCTCATTTGAAGAACTCAGACTCGGTTTTCGTCAATGCTTCGACATGGGGATTGATGATTACTGGCAAAGTGCTGGAGTTATCAGATATTCAGAGTACCAGCCCGATGCAGGCATTAAACCGGTTAGTCAACCGTTTCTCTGAGCCTGTCATTCGTCAAGCGATGCATCAAGCCATGAAAGTCATGGGGCGCCAGTTTGTTTTGGGTCAGTCGATCGATGAAGCGCAGAAAAATGGCCAGTCAATGCGTGATAAAGGATATACATATTCTTTCGATATGCTTGGGGAAGCTGCGCTGACCAGTGCGGATGCAAATAAATATTGTCAGGATTATCTGTCAGCCATTGAGTCGGTTGGTAAAGCTTCAGAAGCGGGAACGCTTCAGTCATCGCATTCTGTCTCGATCAAACTGTCTGCATTGCACCCTCGTTATGAAGTCGCGAATCAGGAACGGGTTATGACCGAGCTGCTGGAGGCTCTGGTGGTGCTTGTTAAACGGGCGAGAGAGTTTGATATCGGTATCTCGATCGATGCGGAAGAGGCTGACCGGCTGGAGTTGTCTCTGATACTGTTTGAGAAATTGTACCGCCACGATGTTAACCGCGGCTGGGGCAAGTTGGGAATGGTGGTTCAGGCTTATTCAAAACGCGCGTTACCGGCACTCACTTGGCTGACTGGTTTAGCAAAAGATCAAGGGGATTTAATTCCGGTACGGTTGGTTAAAGGTGCTTATTGGGATAGTGAGATTAAGTGGTCGCAGCAAAAAGGGTACACCGGTTATCCGGTCTTTACCCGCAAAGAAGCATCAGATGTCTCTTACCTAGCCTGTGCTCGCTTTTTGTTATCGGAGCATGTTCGAGGTGCCTTATTTCCTCAGTTTGCCAGTCATAACGCTCAGACAGTGACCGCCGTTGCTGTGATGGCAACACACCATGATTATGAATTCCAGCGGTTACATGGCATGGGTGACGCACTGTTTAATCAGGTAATGACGACTTATCGCCCCGCAATCAGAATTTATGCGCCGGTGGGCAATCACAAGGATTTATTGCCTTATCTGGTGCGGCGTTTGTTAGAAAATGGTGCCAATAGTTCTTTCGTTCATCGGCTGGTCGATGCCCGTTGTCCGATCGATTTACTGAATCGCCATCCTGTGGAGGCACTACAGGCGTTTGAAACGTTGCATAATGCTGCGATTCCGTTACCGCTGGATATCTATCCCGACCGTCGCAATTCCTACGGTGTCAACATTGATATTGAAAGTGAAGCTGCTCCTTTTGAGCACAAAGTCTCTGAGCATTTACATCAGCAATGGCACGCGGCACCGATTATTCATGGCGAAGACCAATACGAAAGCATGATCAAGGAGAAAGCTGCGTTGACGCCGGTCACTGCACCTTATGATCATCGCATCGAAGTCGGAAACGTGATCATGGCAAATGAGCAGCAGATTACGACAGCGATTGAGATCGCACAGCAATCGTTTCCTCAATGGCGCGACACTGAGCTTGCTGTTCGGTCTGCGTATTTGACACATTTTGCTGATCTGTTGGAATCACACTTGCCAGAGTTTGTTGCATTGTGTCATCAAGAAGCGGGTAAAACCATCCATGACAGTGTTGATGAAGTCCGGGAGGCAGTCGATTTCTGTCGTTATTATGCCACTCAGATCATGCAACTCACGCCAACATCGCATCTCGGTTTCAATGGTGCTGAACGGCATACGCAGTATCTGGGACGTGGTGTTTTTGTCTGTATCAGCCCATGGAATTTCCCATTAGCGATCTTCGTTGGACAAGTGGTCGCGGCTTTGGCAGCAGGGAATACGGTGATTGCCAAACCCGCGGAACAGACGTCCCTCATTGCATTTCGTGCGATTCAACTGTTGTTGGAAACGGGGATTCCTGCCGGTGTGATCCATTTGTTGCCGTGCAATGGTAAAGACAGTGGTCACTTACTTACCTCTCATCCGTTAATTGCCGGTGTTGCTTTTACCGGTTCAACAGGAACAGCACAACGAATCAACCAAACATTAGCAGCAAGACCATGTGACCCGGTTCCTTTAATCGCCGAAACTGGTGGGCAAAATGCCATGATTGTTGATAGTACGGCATTGCCTGAACAGGTTGTGAGGGATGTTTTGCGTTCAGCATTCGCGTCAGCCGGACAACGTTGCTCAGCATTACGTGTGTTATTCATCCAAGAGGATGTCGCGGATCGGGTGGTGACATTGATTGAAGGGGCAATGCAGGAGCTTTCCGTCGGTGATCCCAAACTGCATCGTACTGATGTAGGGCCGGTGATCGATAAAGCAGCACAGAGCCGGTTATTCACGCATATTGAAAATATGAAACAGACTCAAACGCTCATTGCTGAACTGACCTTGGATGATGAATGTGCGCATGGCATGTTTGTCCCACCGGCGGCATTTGAAATTAGTGGGATTGAATGTCTGAAAGAAGAACATTTTGGTCCGGTATTACATATCGTTCGTTATCGGGCAAAAGATTTGCCACACATTGTTGAACAGATCAATCAGACTGGTTTCGGTTTGACCTTAGGGATTCATAGCCGGAATGAAACAACGTACCGGTGGATTGAAGCGCATGCCCGGGTCGGAAACTGTTATATCAACCGTGATCAGGTTGGTGCTGTTGTGGGCGTTCAGCCGTTTGGAGGGCAAGGATTGTCAGGGACAGGGCCAAAAGCTGGCGGGCCTCATTATCTCTACCGGTTTACCCGCCCTTTTTATCGTGACACAGCGGTAAAACATAGTGAAACAGCGGTAAAACAAGGAGCGGACCATGGTGAGTAAAACAACACATTTTTCTGATGCTGCTTTGGCATGGCAGCAATGGAACTTAACAGATTTTAGTTCTAAAAGTGAGCATTTACTTCGTCTTGCTCAAGCTTTGGAACTCGATGCGGCTGACTTTGCTCAGGTCATTACTTATCACCTCAATAGTGCGAGAACTCGGATTGCAGAGGGACAGCTTTTAGTTGGTCCGACAGGGGAAACAAACGAACTCTATAGTTCTGGACGCGGGGTTGTCGTGCTCCTTCACAAACGAAGCGGTGTCAATGCTTCACTGGCTGTGGTTGCTCAGTTAGCAGCCGCTTTAATTGCTGGAAACAGTATTTTACTTTGTTCTGATGATACGCCGCTGAATTCACGTTTGGCGTCAGCATTGGAAAACAGTTGTTTTCCCGTTCATCTGGTACAAATCGTGGCGGTTGAGGCATTTAATCAGATCATGACGTGTGACGTGCGTCAGGTCGGAATGATTTGTGAGCCGCAAGATGCCCGACAGGTAAATCAAGAACTGTCTAAGCGCCCGGGCGTGATTATTAGTCCGGTTATCGAAACGGATTTGGATCAGCTCCCGATGGCACATGATGCAGCACTAGTGTTACGTTTCATCACGGAACGGACACGCACTATAAATATAACAGCGATAGGGGGAAATGCTTCTTTATTAGAAATGGGAAGCTCGAACCACTAAAACCTGCTTTCCGACGTCTGTTGGTCTTCGGGCTGACAGACGTTCGGTGAGAAACAGGGAAGGCGATCAATATAGAGAGGAATGAATTATGGAAAATAGCTTTGCTATTACAACGACCTTTATCGTGTACCTCATTATGATGTTAGCGATAGGGATTTATGCATACTTACGAACGAAAAACTCAACCGACTACTTTCTCGGTGGGCGTTCTCTGGGGCCTTGGCCTGCAGCCTTGTCAGCCGGTGCATCCGATATGAGTGGCTGGTTGCTGCTGGGGCTGCCCGGTTACGCATATGCCGCAGGACTAGAATCTATATGGCTTGCCGGTGGCTTGCTGGCCGGAAACTGGCTCAACTGGTTTATCGCATCAAAACGTCTCCGTACTTACAGTATTACCACCGATGCTATTACAATTCCGGAATTTTTATCTCGCCGTTTTAATGATCGGTCGAAGCTGATTCAAACAATTTCTGCATTTTTTGTTTTGTTGTTTTTCCTCTTTTACACAAGTTCAGGCTTAGTGGCTGGTGGGAAACTGTTTGAGACAGTCTTTGGTCTTGATTATACCACTGCGGTAATTATCGGCACGATATGTGTGGTTTCGTACACGCTGTTTGGTGGATTCCTTGCTGTCGCATGGACCGACTTAGTTCAGGGCCTGTTAATGGCGGCAGCCTTGCTGATTGTACCGATGGCCATGATGCAAGATGGTTTTTCTGTGTTGGGCGATAACTTAACAAAGATTAATCCAGAGTTACTGACCATTTGGCGTGGTATGGATGGTCAACCACTAACCGCAATTGCTATTATTTCTCTGGCGGCTTGGGGCCTCGGATATTTTGGTCAGCCACATATTCTGGCGCGTTTTCAGGCGACGCGTTCCAATAAAGATTTGCGCACGGCGCGCCGAATTGCAATCGGCTGGTCTGCACTAGCGATGTTTGGGGCAGTGATGGTTGGGCTTGTTGGTTTGGTTTATACCACCAACCACCCAACGCTGACCTTAGAAGATGGCGAAAAGATCTTCATGCTATTGGTCAATGCTGCTTTCCATCCGGTGATTGCCGGCATTCTGTTAGCTGCAATTCTCGCTGCAATTATGAGTACAGCCGATTCTCAGTTGCTAGTGTGTTCATCAGCATTGGCAGAAGATTTCTATAAACAAGTCATCAAGAAAGATGCAACGTCTGAAGAAATTGTCCGGGTTGGTCGTCTCTCTGTTATGGCGATTTCTATTCTCGCCTTGGTACTGGCGATGACACCGGATAGCTCGGTGCTGGGATTGGTTTCTTATGCATGGGCCGGATTTGGCGCTGCATTCGGACCTGCACTGGTGATCAGTTTATTCTGGTCTCGTATGAACCGTAATGGTGCTTTAGCGGGTATCATTGTGGGTGGCGTGACGATAGTGGCTTGGAAGCAATTAACTGGTGGCATTTTTGATGTCTATGAAATTGTACCGGGGATTATTTTCTCTACACTGGCAATTGTCGTTGTCACACTACTCAGTCGTGAGCCGGAACAAACGGTTCAAGCACAACATCAGACATTCTTGAAACAGCTTAAAGAGCTCGATTAAAGATAAAAATAATATGAGGAACCCCTCTTTTTGAGGGGTTTTTTGTGCCACCAGAATAATGAGCTAAGCAATTGATAAATGGTTGCGGATCTGAACGAAATAGAGGTTTTTGGGAATAATTAATAAATTTTAGTGACTCGTGCCACAATTTTAATGTTGACCTTTGAGAGGATGTTTCTATATGGATAATTATGCTTATTATTAGCAATAAGTAATTTACTTGATGAGGTTTATCATGTCTGAAGCATATTGTCCCGTGTGTCGTAAAGTGACTCCACATAAATCAATTATGCGACGTTGTCAGACTGAACGTTGTGCTCGATGGAAAGAGATCCAGCTATTCATTTCCTTACTGATGCGTGGTAACCATTATTATAAAATGGAAAGGCAACACTTTTGCCGGGTATGTAACCACCAGAATGTCAGACCTGTACTCGCCCTCCCGAACAATCCCCAGAATGAGCCCCGAGTTTCTTAGTCTATAGGGTGAATCGCTTAGGCTAAAACTCTCCTCTGACGCTTTACAGTGTAAATCAGAGCCATCACATATATGGTTCACGGTTTGTTTTGGTTTGATAAACTTTATGCCTTGATAAACCTTATTCTTTCACAAACTGTTCTTTCACCGACTTTAGAAGACTCCCCCATATAATGATTTGAAGAGCCTCTCATTTTAGATGATGGGACATTAAAAATATGTCGTAGCACGACATTTTCCCGCTTGGCGTGCTACGTAGTAAAAGGGCTTTCAACATTGAGCAGATTACATATCTCAACAATAGCGAGCGACAGACTTGATTTAATCACTTGTTGTTGGCGGTCCAACTGTAATTGATAAAGTTTTGCATCGATTTCTTCATCATCGATTTGCACTGGTGTTAATTGAAATATTCCCATTTTTTTGAAAGCGCTAATTTTGTGAATCGAATCCAATATCTTTGGATCTGTAAAATGATATTCGGCCCCATCTTTGTTCAACTGATTTCTGAGGCGGATCATCGTCTCGATATCATGATAGACGTCATCCTGTATCACACCTAATCCAAACAGCAGTTTGATTCGGACACTTAAATCGCCAAGCGGACCCGAAGACTCCAGGAGTGGATTAATCACTGATTTGACAGCGAGATAATCACTCCGGAAAATACGTTGTACTAGTGAATCGATAGATTTTTCAAAGATATTGACAGCAGCGATGAAAAAACCTCTGACCGATGAGGCTGCATTCAACTGTTCAATAATGTCTGCTTCGTTAATTTTCTCTACCATAAAGAAAGCATCATAGTTAAAAAGGAGGAGGGGGCAGGAGCAGGCCCCCAGCCTCGCTTATTATTTTTTAGAGGGTGTTATAGATAGCTTCGACTTGCTTAGCTTCTGTCCCGTATTCATCCAGATTGGCATAGTGAGCTAATGTTGCCAAAACACCATGCTGACTCAGATATGCCTGTAATTCGACGGCCTGAGGATCTGAAGCGTTCGTGTATTTTAATGCAGCCGCAACGCCTTTCAACAGCGCTGTATTTGCAATACCATACGCTATTGTACCACGTAATGGTTTGATTAAACGGTCATTTTCTCCGAGCTTACGGATCGGTTGACGGCCAACCCGTTCAACGTCATCGATTAAATACGGATTTGCAAATCGGGACAAAATTTTCTCGATATAAGCCGCATGGGCTTGACGGTCAAACTGATAGCGTTGGATTAAAACTTCTCCACTTTCGGTCATTGCTTGTTTGACGTCAGCATAGATCGCTTCATCCTCAATGGCTTCTTTGACCGTCTGAAGACCCTTGAGACAGCCCAGATAAGCTGTAATACAGTGGCCAGTATTGAGCGTAAACAGTTTCCGCTCGATATAAGCCATCAGGTTATCGGTTTTTTCCATGCCCGGAATATCAGGAATATCACCGATGAATTGCAATTGATCAACAATCCATTCACTGAAACTTTCAACCGTGACATCCAGAATATTATCAGATGCTTCTGCCGGTGGGACGATGCGGTCAACGGCTGAATCAACAAAGCCAATCAGAGTATCTGCTTGGTTATGATAGTCTGCCGCCAGATGCAAATAGACTTGTTCTTTTAGATGTGAAGAGCCCCGAATCATGTTTTCACAAGCGATGATATTCAAGGGGGTGGTATTGCCACTCTCTATACGTTTCTGGATACCTGTCGCGATCGTTTTAGCAATAATATCCAGAACGTTTGGTCCAACGGCTGTCGTGATTAAGTCAACCTGAGTCATGTGTTGATAAATCTCATCACTGGTTGAATGAACGGCCGTGACATCTTTCACCGTTTGCCACTGACATTCTGACCCGACAACTTTCACTTGATACTGCCCGTCTTGGCGCAGTTTCTGGACGACTTCCTGATTGACGTCTGCAAAAATAACGTGGATTCCCGCATCCGCCAGAAGTTTGCCAATAAATCCTCGGCCGATGTTACCGGCACCAAAATGAATTGCCTTTTTCATAGACTGTTACCTACCAATTAAAAAACTCAGAAGAAAAAAGTAGAGATCGTGAACGACCTCTACTGGTGAACCTTATGCAGTGGGATTTCCCAACACGGCTAAAATGGCGTTCACGTCATCTGTTGACGTGAGTGTCGCGATCGCATCCGGGTCATCAAGCGCATTGGTGATCGTCGAAATGACCCCCATATGTTCATCGTTCTGTGCTGCAATACCGATGACCAGTTTGGCAATGCTGTCTTCGTCATCTGTAAATTGAACACCCTCTGGGTATTGGCAGATGACAATCCCGGTTTTCAGAACGTGATTCTTCGCTTCAATCGTACCGTGTGGCACTGCGATGGATTCACCCAGATACGTTGACACCATTTTTTCTCTTTCAAACATGGCATCGATATAGCTGGCGTCTGCATATCCGAGTGCGACGAGTTGTTCTCCCGCATAACGGATTGCTTCTTCTTTGTTACTTGCTTTGAGGTTTAAGTGAATGTTACGGGCTTCTATTTGGAATGCCGGTTGGGTCTCAGCGTCAGTGTTTCGGGGCGCGACAGATTGACCGGCATCAGACTTTTTTATCTCATTGACGAGATTGTTATACATTTCATTATCCAGAAAGTTGGTTAAAGAAATGTGGCGTGCCGATGGCGCATGTTTGCGGGCCCGATCGGTTAAATCTTTATGCGTAATGACGATATCAACATCTTGGGGAAGATTATTAATTGCCAGATTAGTGACCTGAATATCCAATCCCGCTGCTTGTACTTTTTTACGCAGCATACTGGCACCCATCGCACTGGATCCCATGCCCGCATCACACGCGACAATGATCTTTTTGACATCATCTGTGTATGCCTGAACGCTTGATGAGCCTTTGGATTCAGCTTTCATCCCTTGCACTTGCGCTGTTGCTTTCTCCAAAGAATCTTCATCATCGGTTTCTTGATTTCTTTGTGTTTTCATCAACAGTGACGCAACCGTAAATGAGACGGCAGTCGCAGCGGTGATTGAACAAAGCACTCCGATAAGTGAGCTCTTCGGCGTCATCAGTAATACGGCAAAAATCGAACCGGGTGATGCTGGTGATACTAAACCGGCACCAAATACAGTGAGTACAAAGACACCCGTCATCCCGCCGGCAATGGCAGCGAGAATCAAACGAGGATTCATCAGGATATATGGGAAGTAAATCTCGTGGATCCCGCCCAAAAAGTGAATGATGGTGGCGCCGCCGGCTGTTTGTTTGGCTGTCCCTTTACCAAACACGATATAGGCCAGAAGAATACCCAATCCAGGTCCCGGATTCGCTTCAATCAGGAAGAAGATGGATTTACCGGTTTCACTGGCTTGTTGAATCCCCAGTGGAGAGAAAATACCGTGGTTGATGGCATTGTTCAGAAATAGAATCTTAGCGGGTTCAACAAAAAGTGAAGTTAAAGGGAGTAGGTGTGCTTTCACTAAGACGTCTACGCCTGTTGCAAGAGCCGTTGAGAGAACTTTGACGAATGGACCAATCAGGAAAAAAGCGATGATCGCGAAGATCATACCAATAATACCGGCCGAGAAGTTGTTGACCAGCATTTCGAAGCCGCTTTTGATTTTCCCATCGACTTTTTGGTCAAACGTTTTAATTGCCCATCCACCAATTGGACCCGCAATCATTGCGCCCATAAACATTGGGATATCAGCACCGACGATAACGCCCATTGTGGTGATAGCACCAACGACAGCACCGCGTTCACCCCCGACAAGTTTACCCCCGGTATAACCAATCAGCAGTGGTAATAAGTAGGTAATCATTGGGCCAACAAGAGCAGCCAATGTTTCATTGGGTGTCCATCCGGTTGGAATGAACAGCGCTGTAATAAATCCCCATGCGATAAATGCCCCGATGTTCGGCATAACCATGTTGGACAAGAACCGGCCAAAATTTTGTATCTTGACCTTTGCATCTGGTGATATCATATGGATTCCCCGTTCGATGTATTATTTGATGTTGTTGTGTTGACGGCTCGGCAAAGCCGTGAGTTGAATCGTTCTAAATCAATCTAGCACACAATCTTTCAATTCAACTGAGAGCGGGTTTTTTGTGACTAACATCAAGGAATGGCAGGGTCACAACTGTCTTTTTAGTGATTTAAATCTACTTTTAGGCCTGTAATTTTGTTACAAAGTATTAAGTTTAAATAAGTCAATTAATTTTTAATGCGTCATGTCTGTTTTTCGTGAATTTATTTTTTATATTTATGGTGATGGTTATCACGTTTTTGTTAGTTTTTATCTTCGAAAAAAATTCAAGTGTGACGTATAACTCATTGTGATATTTATTTTAATACGTGAAATAAATTGGTTGAAGAATCAGCGTAGTTTTTGTAAGAAATGTACATTTCTGTCACGGTTCGTCGCTGTTTGTATCGCGGTTTCATTGACGAAGAGTGCTATGGACGAAGAGTGCTATGGACGAAACGTGCTACGGACGAAAAGTATTGTGGACAGAGAGAAGCAAAAGAGACCACCTCGCCGCAGCCGAGGGCTCGGAAAGACTGAATCACAAAGAGCAGAGAGAGCACGCTGCTCTTTGTATGACAGATGATGTTTGTATGACAGATACTATATGTGTGACAGATAATACTGGCACTCAGCTTTCTATCTCGATATCTGAATCACCAACAAATTCGTCGAGCGCATCCGGTTTGTTACGACCATTTAAGGTATGGAAGCGTTTTCGTCCACGAGCAAGACGCACATATTTCAACCAGACTCGCTCAAGTTTTGTTGTGGCTTTTTCTGGGTGGTCGAGCACCAGAAGAAAGTGCCTTTCATCGGGATTCATCGGCTCAAGGCCCCCTGATTCCAACTGGGACATGGTCTCACCAAACTGAATGAGTAGCTCTTCTTCAGCCAGCGTAAAATCACCTGATTTAGCAAATCCCCGTGGGAATTTTTTGTTGTCGTAAAACCGCTTCTTTCCGTAGCGGAATTCAGTCTCAGACATATCAACCTCGCATCAATTCAGCGTTACACTTTTTGTATTGAATTACGGCGAAAGTTAGGCGTAATCTAAGGAAAAGAAAAACAAAAATTTTTTATCGTCATCATTGCATTTCATTATGTATATATCCTAAATAACTTTAAGATGCAGTTTCAGTGAGAATAAAGGGTTGCTATGGACGTCAAAGTCTTTCGTACTTTTCTGGAATTGGCTCGGGTGCGCCACTTTGGCCGGGCAGCAGAAAATTTATATTTAACGCAGGCAGCAGTCAGTGCACGTATTAAGCAGCTTGAAAGTTATTTTGATACTCAGTTGTTTACCCGGGATCGCAATAATATCAAGTTGACCTCAGCCGGAGAGCGCCTGATTAGTTATGCAGAAGTCATGGTTGCGACCTTACAACAGGCGAAGTTCGAGCTGTCACTGGAAAGTGGTAAAGCTCTCCAGTTAACGATTGGCGGGACACCAAATATTTGGGATGCTTATTTACAACACTGTCTGGGTAAAGTGACGGATACGTTTACCGGCTATGGGTTTATCGCGGAAGTCATGGGACGGGAGCAACTGAGCCGTGGATTGCTTGAGCGTACTCTGGATATGGCATTTGTATTCGACCCGATTAAGGCCGAAGAGCTGCATTGTCGGAAAGTCACGGATCTGGCACTGCTCTTTGTTTCAACTCAGCCACAGTCAGTCGATGATGCTTTTCAGCATCACTATGTCTATGTGGACTGGGGGGCCCGGTTTGCTGCTGAACATGCGGAGCGGCATCCCGGTGTAACGACACCATTTCTACGGACGTCAACGGCCAGAATCGCACTCGATTTCATTCTTGAAAAGCAAGGAAGTGCTTACTTACCTGCATCGCTTGTGGAACCTTTTCTACGGACAGGTCAGCTACACTGTATTGATGGGGGATCTGAATGGAAAAGACCGGTTTATCTCAGTTATCGTAAAAATAGCTCGTCGGTTGATGCGATCGGACAGGTTGAACTGTTGGTCAAAGATATCGACCCGCTGACGGCTTTCTCATTGCAGCAAGCGGGCGATATCGGCAGGGATTAGCGTCAAATCGGTTATGATTTGATCGTGCGCAGGATGGCTTGATCGAGGCTCGGTTTTCCGGCGCCGGAGACAATGAGTGAGACAGAAATTGCGAGGAGTGCAAGCGCATACTCATAACCATGATTAGACAGAAACAGACCGTTGTTGATGTGTACGGAAAAAATCGCGACCACCATCGTAAAAGCGGTGACACATGCAGCCGGTCTGGTCAGTAGCCCGAGTAACAGGAACATACCACCGAAGAACTCTCCACTACCGGCTAGGCCTGCCATGAGCATACCGGGCTCAATACCGATGGAGGCCATCCATTTTCCTGTTCCTTCGAGACCATACCCACCAAACCAGCCAAAGAGCTTTTGCGCACCGTGAGCCATAAAAATGATGCCGACCGGAACACGAAGCATCAGTGGCGCATATTGCGCATTTGAACTTAGTAATTTACGTAAAAAATGCATATCATTATTCCTTATATCAAAAAAATTGAATTTGTTATGAAGCTTGTAATCACTATTAAAAGATGAAATTATCTCTTGATAAATGTGTTATTTTGAACGAACTTGTTTTAAAAAATTGAATAACAGAACGAAACTAACGATCATGATATGCAGGTCGAGATAATCAATGGCTATACTGTCTGTAACCGAAGTTCATATAAATCATGGATGATTTGTGAGGGAGTTGGTACGTTTTTTGTTCGGAAATAGCGTACTCTGGTAGGAGAGGAGGGTAGATATGTATCAATTCAAATATGCAGTGAAGTCGTATCTGGTCGTTCTATTGTCTTCCCTGTCGCTGTATGGATGTTTTCAGGAAGAGCTAGAGCATTGGGTGAATCAGGAAACTTATGCATTTCAGGGAACTTATGAGAATCAGCACAACACCGATTTGATCGCTTTTCGTGAAGCCAAAGTGTCAATTCAGAGTAAAGGGAAATCGATGGTTGTTCCTTTTGAGGTTGATGACAACTTTATCTACATCCAGGTCAGGCAAAGTTCGAAAGAGAAAAGAGAAGACATTGTCATGCGTATTCATGGTGATGGTGAAGTACTGACATGCAGTGCCTGTGCGAAATATAATCTGAGTAATATCTGGGTACGGACTGTGCCTGAAACACCGGCGGAATAACGCGTATCGTTGCGTTTTGTCTGTCGAAGGTACCGCTCGTTTCCCTTTTCGCTTATCTTTACTTTCCCTTGTCCTTACTTATGCGTGTGCAGTGTCACCATCATTCGATTCTCATTCAGGAAAGCTTAAATGATGCGACCTGCTGAGTGAGTTTCTGAATGGATAAAGTGACTTCATCGATTGCATTATTCGCTTCAGATGCGTTCACCGTTACCTCTTTTGAGCTTTCACGCATTTGCTCCATATTATTATTGACTTGATTGACGACCGTGCTTTGTTCTTCAGTTGCGGCTGCAATTTGAACAGAAAAGTCAGTAATACTGTTAACTCTTTCGATAATCAGATTCATATCTGCTCCCGCGGAATCGGTATAGCCGGATGTTTCAACGGCTTTTTCGGTACCGGATTTAATCGTCTCAACTGCTTTGTTTACGCCAGCATTCAATTCTGAGAGCGTTGTTTGAATGCTTTGCGTGGACTCTTGCGTTTTTTGTGCTAAAGCGCGGACTTCATCGGCAACCACCGCAAAACCTCTCCCGGAATCGCCTGCCCGAGCTGCTTCTATGGCGGCATTAAGCGCCAGTAAGTTCGTTTGTTCTGCGATACCCCGAATTACATCAACAACAGAGTTAATACTCTGGCTATCCTGTTCTAATTTGCTGATGACACTGGCAGCTCCTTCCATTTCCTGAACGAGAGCGGTGATCTGGTGAATGGCATTTTGAATCCCCTGATGGGAATTGGTGACATCCGTTCTGGCGTGATTGGATTCATCGGATGAGCGTTGAGATTGCTGGGCAACTTCAGAGATTGCCGTATTTAACTCAGAGATTGAGTGGGCAATATCATCGAGCGCCGTATTTTGATGCGCAGCACTTGTCCCGGTTTTAGATGTCAGGCTTTTTAGCTGATTGGCATGGTTACGGATCCCCGAGACCTCGTCTTCAATGGTCAGCAACATATTGTGCAGATAAATGATGAACTCATTGGTTGCTTTCGCCAGTTGTGAAAGCTCATTGTTACCAGAGTCCGGGAGCCTGAGTGTTAAATCACCGCCGGACTGACTCAGTTCTTGCATCTTGTCGGTCAATGCTTGTAACCGAGTTGAAATCAAGCGAGGAATATAGAATAAGAACCAAAGACCGATCACAACAGAAAAGAGACAGGTAACTGTCGTATAGCGCTCTTGCTGCGCCTCTAAATGGTTAATTTCTTTTGCGACGGCTTGGCGACGAGACTCCAACTTCTCACCGAATTTGTCGTAGTATGAACGCAGGGTAGAGAACACTTGCTCCTGATCTTGGATGAGGATGCCATAAGCAGGTTGGTATTGATCATCATCCACCAAACGGATGATCTTTTCTGAGAGGCTTTTCCACTGGTTAAAGGTGTTAATGTAAGTTTGATGTTCCTGAGGAATGAGTTTAATTCCGGCTTTTTCTCCGAGATCTCTCGATACTAGCATTCTGTCATAGGCTTGCCGTTGATTCTCATGATATCTGTTGAGTTGTTCTTTGCCGTCTTTCTGTTGTGAGGACAAATACATATAGTCTCGCAATGCAACGACTGACTGGTAGAGATCTCGATCTGCATTTAAAACCGTTGCTGTTGCCGGGGAGAGGTAATCTGTCAGCATATGGGTGTTCTGGGTCATCTGATCGTTCACTTTTAACCCGAGTGCCGCCACTGTTAAAATTGCTATCAATAAGAAAGCAATGGGTGTGAAAATCTGATACTTAATTTTCCAATCAGAAAAGTACCCCATAATATTTCCCCTTCATTTGTTGATATAACTATCTTTAAGCGGTTGCTTCTATTGCATTTTTAAGCATAGTCACTGTTAGCCTGAACGCTCACCTTTATTCACAGGCCATTCCGGGTGGATGAAATTTTCCGACCTATATCACAATCAACAGGGGGGAGGATTGTTTGTCTGAATGAGGGTCGGTATAAACACAGGATAGATTTTGTTATATCCTCTGTGCAGGAATAACCTGACGTATACGGAACGAATACCATGCAGGTGTTTCCAAGAGTGTCGGGTTTTTTTATAACTAAAAACTAGGATTGTTACCGCGTTCGCGGGCAAAGCCTGAAAGATGCAACTGACCGTATGGTGGGGCTGTTCTTTCGGGTTTTTTTTGTTCTCAATTTTGTGGTGCTGAATTTTAAATCATGATTGGCGGTTGCTATAACCCTGTGGATGGCGATGACCGGAGCATTTGTTGGGACTGGCTGGTTATTTGGGTGAATCGAGAGGAGCAGACCGTGCCGATCAATCGATGAATGAAGGGGCTACATCAGTTGCTGAATAAAGTTGCTGAATAATAGAGTTAACATCAGGATGAAACAGGAGAAGAGAGAAGATGAGTTTTAAATTTCCCGATTCGTTTTTATGGGGAGGCGCAACGGCTGCGAACCAGATTGAAGGTTCTCACTTGAGCGACGGTAAAGGTCTATCCACTTCAGACGTTTGCCCTTATGGTGCATTTGGCGACATTGTGCCTCGTCAGACAGGGGATTTTAATATTAAAGACCTTGCGATTGATTTCTATCACCGTTATCCCGAGGATATCGCTCTTTTTGCTGAAATGGGATTTACCTGTTTACGCTTATCGATTGCCTGGAGTCGTATTTTTCCTCATGGAGATGATGCGGAGCCGAATGAAGCGGGTTTGGCGTATTACGACAAAATTTTTGCGGAGTTGAAAAAACATAATATTCAACCACTGGTGACGCTATCTCACTACGAGATGCCGCTGAATCTGGCGGAAAAATATGAGGGTTGGGCGAGCCGGGATGTGATTGGCTTTTTTGAAAAATATGCGCGTGTGGTGTTTGAGCGCTATGGTCACGCGGTCAAGCTTTGGCTGACATTTAACGAGATAAATGTGACGTTGCATGAACCATTCACGGGTTCCGGATTGCCAAGAGACTGTGACGAACAAACTCGCTACCAAGCGATCCATCATCAGTTAGTTGCCAGTGCCAAAGCGGTGAAAGCGTGTCATGACATGATTCCTGATGCCAAAATCGGCAATATGATTCTGGGCGCGATACAGTACCCGTTCACCTGTCACCCTGATGATGTGATGCATACCCTGACACAAAACAGGGAATGGCTGATGTTCGGTGATGTTCAGGCAAGAGGATACTATCCGAGTTATATGACGCGGAAGTTCAAAGCGCTGGGCGTTGACATCAATATCACCGAAGATGACCGAGATGCCCTGAAAGAAACCATCGACTTTGTGTCGTTTAGCTATTACATGAGCGGATGTGCCAGTGCTGATCCGAATGAGCAGTCTAAAACGAAAGGCAACATGCTGAATATGGTGGCTAACCCGTATCTAAAAGCGTCCGAGTGGGGCTGGCAGATTGATCCGGTTGGATTGCGTTATCTGCTTAACTTCTTATATGACCGTTATCAGCTCCCGCTGTTTGTGGTTGAAAATGGCTTTGGTGCGAAAGATGTTGTCAATGAAGCGGGTGACATTGTTGACGATTATCGGATTGATTACCTCAATGATCATCTCTTCCAAATCGGCGAAGCAATTCAGGATGGTGTTGCGCTGATGGGGTACACTAGCTGGGGGCCGATAGATTTGGTCAGTGCCAGTACGGCGCAGCTTGCCAAACGTTATGGTTATATTTATGTCGATCGCAATGATGATAATCAGGGAACGCTTGATCGGATACGTAAGAAAAGCTTCTATTGGTATCAGGACATCATTCAGTCACAGGGGAAAAAACTGACGCCACCGAAAGCTTAAGGGGGTTAAACCCGCTGTAGACATGGTTGGTTCTGGTTGCTGAATATCAGGGCAGAGGCGAATCCGTTGGGTGTGTCTTTAAACGGATAATCAACATTCAGCAAGCTACAAAATACCGGATTGAGCGTCATCAGACCTCAATCCTTTTTTGTGACTTTACAGTGTAAAACCGGGTATATCTGGATATGCGATGTTGAGTAAGGGCTGTGCTTGTTTCGATTCAGTGCCCGTATTTGGTCGCTTCCATGGTATTCAAGAGGCGATGGATCAGATAAGTGGCAATCAATGTGGCAACGATGGCAAATAAGATACTACTAATCCGGTATAACGCATTAAATGTTAAGTCACTGGTCGGGGTCAGGTACTGACCGAATAAAATCCCTAGCGTGGTTAATCCGCCGAATCCAACCCCGGATCCGTTTGCTTCTTTCATGTGCAGATAGCCAAATAACATCGTTCCGATCCACAGCAATGGGATAACCAAGATTAACTGGTTCGAGCGATCATATAACAGGATTTGACAGCTCAGGCCAAAAACAACGCCCAAAATTGTCCCCATCGCCCTTTTTCTGGCATAGCCTAAAGCACCGTTCCAGTTCATCGGAAACAGGAGTAACAGGCTGGTGGACTGCGCTGACATCGAATCACTGAGGTTGAAGGTCTGGAATACAAGAAACGATAACGTCGCGACACCGGTTCCTAACAGCGTCTCATGGCGAAAACGATGAGAGCGCTTGGGTTCTGCCGGTGGTGGCGGCGGTTGTCTGGGGGCGACATCAGGAATGAGATAGTGCATGAGATATGCAATCCCAATCGCAAGGAAATTCGCGGCCATATTACAACTAATCATGTCGTTAATATCGGTGGTTGAATAACTGGCGAAATGCAGCATGATACTTAGGTTCAACACACAGTTTGCACCGAACAGGAATAACGGTCCGCGAGCCATACAGGCAAATTTGGAGAGAAACAGTAACAACGCAATGATTGTCATTATTCCCGGATGTCCGCCGAATAAACCTGCCAGCAAGCCGACTTCCAGAGTGCAGATCACTGCCGACGCAATCATTTGTCGGGCAATATGTCCGTTGAGTACCGGGATCATCCCCAGCAATAGCATCGGAACTACGGTAAAAAAGACCCCAAAGTTCCAGCCAAAGTATTTATTAAAAGCAAAACCAAGGGTCGCGCCAGTTGCAATCCGTAAACACTGCCGGAGATCGTTATCATTGAGAGGATGAGTCCATAAGCGCATCTTGTTCTCCGGATCAGTAAATGTAGTGTAATAAGCTCAGCGCATGAATTTGCATCTGTGCAAACCAAGCAAACACGGGTTGTCGGGGGATCAGTTGTACCGTGGCTCTGGCACCGGATGGCAGATTTTCTGGCAGTGGCTGATTGAGCGAGAGATGGAGTCGGATCCGCTGCGCATCTCTGACCCAACGATTCGAACTTGTCGGAGAGGCAAGAGAGCCGTTGGCATCAAACTGACCACTACTGACACCGGCATCAATGGTACTTACCTTTGCGGTATAAAGGCGACCCGGATCGCGATCAAAGGTAATCAGTGCCGGCGTATTATGGCTAAAATTGCGCAGACTCTTTTCTCTGAAATCTGCAATGATATCCAGTTTTTTATCGACCAGTGCAATCAATGGTGTGCCTTTATTGGCGTAACTTCCGACCATGAGTTGTAGGTTGGTGATAATGCCAGCATGTTCTGCTTTGACTTGGGTATAAGAGAGATTCAGTGCAGCTTGCTGAAGGTGGTTCTGCGCCATCTTCACCGTGATATTCTCATGCGTTGTCGTGCCGCGACGAACCCGTAGCTCTTTCAGTCTGGCTTGTGCGGCCATCAGGTTTGCTTTTGCCGCAGTCGCATTACTCAATGCATCATCGCGTTGTTGCTGGGAAACACCATTACGAGCGAAGAGTTTATCCAGCCGTTTGGCTTCCCGGACTTTTTGGTTAAACACGATTTGATTGGCTTCGGCCCCTGCTTGTGCAGCCGCAATTGAAGCATCTAATTGTTGATTGTCCTGAATGGCTTTTTCCAAATCGAATTTTGCTTGTTCGACTGCAAGCTGATAGGGCGCCGGATCGATCTCAAACAAGAGGTCGCCTTGCTGAACCTGTTGATTATTATGGACATAAACTTGATTGATTTGTCCGCTGACTCTGGGGGCAATTTTAGTAATGACACGAGTTGCCATCGCCTGTGGTGTCAGTGGCATCACTGTGTCTGCCAGTAAAAAATAGGCAAAAAGAACGATGAAAAACACACTGGCGTATTTCACCCAGCGTGCAAATTTTTGATCAGGGGTCATCTTGTGAAACTTCCTTCGTTATTATTCTGGCTGGTGCAGGTTTTCCTGAGCATTATGGGCAATTTTTTCTAATGTTTGACTCAGTTGGTTTAGCTCGGCTTCGTCAATATTGATGAGCATACAATGTCTGACGTGTAGCACTCTTTCTTCTATTTGTTTTAAAAGTTCTTTACCACTGTCCGTTAAATGGACAATTCGGGCGCGCTTGTCTTGTGGACAACAGTGGCGCTCGATAAGGTTTTGCTCTTCAAGCAGCTTTAAGGTTCTCATCAATGAACCGAGTTCGATTTCAAGTGCATCAGCCAGTATTTTTTGGCTGACACTGTCACCGAGACGTTGGAGCTTCCACAGGGCAACCCAACGACTTTGGGTTAATCCGAGTGGTGTAAGCGCCTGATTTGCGACGCTCTTCCACAAACGAGCCGCTCGGGCGAGTTGTTCGGCAAGCGATAAGTTCTTCAAAATAGTCAGATCATCGACCATGGTGGATTGTCTCAATTACTAAGCGTGCTCAGCAATATATAGTAGTTAGCAGGCTAAGTAAATATTTTTGACTTAGGTCACAGAAATTAATGTCAAATCTATTGGTAGACAATTGTACTTACTGGTGTTCTGTTATCGACTTCACAGGGTGAGCGGGAAACATTTGAGTTAGGGAGTGTATCTCATTAGATTAGTTTCATATTTGGATTGTTACTGTGGTTACTCAATAATCTGTGCTTGATGAGATTATGTGAGAATGATGCAGGCAAAACCTAGCTTTCCTGAAGCAATGCTTCGGGGGCTAGGTTTTTTTATGGATATTCGGTTTTCATGGAAGCTTGGTTTTTATCAAGAAAGGTTTTCATCAAGACAGGTTTCTATGGGGATATGTTGCCAGTTGCGATGCCACGGTTTTGGTCCGAATTGAATCACAACAAGATTATTAACGTGTGATATGAACAGCACGTCATCTGAATTCGGTCAGTCTGATGGTTGAGTGTAGACACCGAGGATGAGTTGATATCCAATCGATGAAACGGAGAATACTTCAAATGAAAAAGAACCGCATTTATATGCTGGCACTCGCACTTGTGGGGTTGAGCTGTAATGTGTCTGCACATGAGAATACGATAGTGGAAATTAACGATGGCCTCATGCAAGGGGTTCACAATGGTTCGGTTATTTCTTACAAAGGAATCCCTTATGCGCAGCCTCCCGTCGGAGACTTACGCTGGCGAGCACCCCAACCCGTAACGGCTTGGGATGGTGTTTTACAAGCGAAAGATTATGGCAGTGACTGTATGCAAGTCCCTTTCCCGGGCGATGCAGCACCACTCACTGGCACGCTGTCTGAAAATTGCCTGTTTTTGAACGTTTGGCAACCCGCAGAGCCAAACCGGACATTACGTCCTGTGATGGTATGGATCCACGGTGGTGGTTTTGTCAATGGTGGATCTTCCGCTGCAAATTATGACGGGACGTCTTTTGCTCAAAACGGAATTGTCATGGTCAGTATCAACTATCGTTTGGGACGTTTTGGCTTTTTTGCCCATCCGGCTTTGACAGCAGCAAATCAAGATCCGGCGCTGGGCAATTACGGACTGATGGATCAGATTGCGGCATTAAAATGGGTGCAAGACAATATCGCTCATTTTGGCGGGGATCCAAATCAGGTCACGGTTGTTGGTGAATCTGCCGGAGGCTTGTCGATTCATGGACTTTTAACGTCACCACTGGCTGAAAACTTATTTGGGCGAGCGATTATTCAATCGGGAGCTGGTCGTCGTAATTTCAGCGACCGCTATCTGAGCCATGAGAATAAATTTGGTCAAACCTCTGCTGAAACCGCTGGATTGCTATTTGCACAGAAGTTTCATATTGAGGGGCAAGGGCAAGGTGCATTGGACGCTTTGCGGTCGCTACCCACTGAAGATGTTGTCGGTGATTTGAGCATGATGAATATGGATAGTGAGACATACACCGGCCCGATGATTGATGGCACATTGATCACTGATCATCCTCAGAATATATACAACGCTGGGCGAGGGCTGTCTGTACCACTCCTGTTGGGGGCGACAACCTCAGAAATTCCCGTTTCATCTCCCTTTACCGAATGGCCTGAAACCATAGATCAAGCATTGTCTATTTTCGGTCCGGTGAGGGCTAAAATTGCGAAGTATGCCTATGGTGTCACCCCAGATACTCCTGTCACGAAGCTGGTTCTGGATATCATCCGAGATACGGGGATGGTTGAGCCTGCTCGCTTTGTGATGAAAGCTGCTGAGTTGCAGGGGCAATCCGTTTATGGTTATCGCTTTGGTTATATCGCTGACGTCTTGAAACCAACCTCGGAAGGGGCGGACCATGCCAGTGATATTGTTTACGCATTCAATACCTTGCACGCTCAATATCATGATGCAGTGACTGACGCTGATCAGGCAATGGCTGAGATGATGCATCAGTATTGGGTTAACTTTATTCGCAATGGCAATCCGAATGGTCCTGATGTGCCGCATTGGTCTCATTACCGGAGTTGGGCGGACAATCTGATGATGTTCTCCAATGAGGGCGCAGACCAATCCGGTATGGTTTTTGACCCTTGGAAAGTTCGCCTGATGTTGATTGAGTCAATCCAGCCATCGTTGTAATACGCACCGGTTGTGATCTTAACCAATCTTAAGTAACGAAAAAGCGCACCTTTTGGTGCGCTTTTTGTTCAACAAACGATAGGCGGTTTAAACAATCGGGGTTTAAACAACAGGGGCTTAAACGATAGCGTTTTATGGTTTATACCTTATCATTAAAGTTTAAAACGCCCGACAATGTTGATGAGGTTATGGTTGATATCATTGATGCCTTCCATGCCTGACAGAGACTGCTGTCCATTCTGATTCAATTCATTGACGATATCATTCAGCGCGGACATATTGCGACTAATCTCATGAGTGACACTGCTTTGTTCTTCTGCCGCAGTGGCAATTTGAGAACTTAAATCATTAATTTTGTAAATGAATTCGGTCATTTTTTCCAGACTGACTGCCACATTTTCAGAGCCGGTTGAGGTCTCCAGACAACGTTCTCTGGTATGCGCCATCGAATCGACAATGGTTTCTGTTCCCTTGAGCAGGTGAGACAGTGCCTCTTCTATTTCTTCTGTGCTTTTCTTGGTTCTGCTGGCCAGATTTCTGACTTCATCCGCAACAACGGCAAACCCACGCCCCTGTTCTCCGGCGCGTGCTGCTTCGATAGCGGCATTGAGTGCCAGTAGATTGGTTTGTTCTGCAATACTACCGATCACGGTCAGAATGGAATGGATACTCTGGGTCTCATTATTCATATTTTGAATGTGAGTTGAAGAGTTCTCCACATCATTCATTAATTCAGAGACAGTATGTTGAGACTGAGTCATGATTTGGCTTGATTCAGTGCTGGTTTCATTTGCCTGTTGAGTCAAATTGGCCGTATTAGCAGCATCTGATGCCATCGATTCGGCCGTTGCATTCATCTCTTCAATTGCAGTGACCACTTGTTCCGTTTCTATGACGTGATTTTTTAGGATCGCAGAGTTGTGTTCCGAAAGTTGCTTCATGTCTCCGATATTGGTTTGAAGCAGACCGGATGCGCTTTGGATTTCCTGCATCATTTCCTGCAAGCTACCAATGAACTGATTAATTCCCCCGGCAATTTGTCCCAGATCATCATTGGAATTAACATCCAAACGTTGGGTCAGATCACCATCACCACGAGAGAGACCGGCAATCATATTTTTCAGAGAAATAATGGGACGATATAAGACCTGAATAACAAAGAAGGCAATGATCACACTCACGATAGTGGCAATGATAGTTGTCGTAATGGCAGTCCGTTTGGCCGAGATCAGTCCTTTAAATGCAATCGTTCTATTGAGACCGATCATGAAATACCAGTTTTTATTGGCAACCTTAATCCGATGCGTAAACAAAATTTTATCTTGGCCGTTCAGTATATAATCTTGCATGGTCTGCTCTTGCTGGACGGCTTTGGTAACGACGTCTTTGAACCAATCGAAATCCGTGCCTTTGTCTCCGGGTTTTATGCTATCAGAAGACGAAGCCAGCACGGTCGTATCTTGATTCAAAATTACAGCGACGGAACCTTCAATGTCGTTTGAGTCTTTAACCAACTGACTCAAAAAGGCAAGCTTCATATCAACACCGATCATCCCATCTTTAATTTTCTGAACGATACTGACCCAGTAAACATCAGGATTAGATTCATCAGGATAGGGTTCTGTCATTGACGGATTGACCGCATTCCGACCATCTTTATAGTAGCTCATGGTGCGGATATCTCCGCTGTACTTATGATCGGGCCAGGCTTCACTGGCCTGATTCCAATACGCATCGCCGGTCGCTTCAAACCCGATGAATGAGCTGCCGGTATTGAGTGTGGTCGCAAAAATTTTGGCTTGATTGATATAGTCTTGGGGAGACTGGCCAGGGAGAGAGGTATCTTTATACATTTCACCGATACCTTTTATGCCTTGCACTTTCTCGCTGATGAACTGGGCGACCAAATCGGCTTTATTCGCCGCGTAATCTTTTCCGGATGCCGTGATCAATTGAGAAATTGCCTCAGCCTGTTTGATATAAGATATATAGCTGGAAATGGATACAGAGGCACCAACGAGTAACATCACTGAAATCAGTAATACTTGTTTAAGTCCGTATTTTTTCATATTGAATCCTTCCGGATAATTGGTCTCATAAACTTTTTCGGCATGGTTTATTCAAAGTTTAGTATTCTTTTTGATAATAAAGTAATTTGTATTGATATAAACCTGAAGAATTTTTTCTTCAGGTTTAATTATTGTGCGGAATGGATTTGATTAGGCAGATTTCAGATGTTTCTGAAGCAGGTAGGTTGCGATGTCTTCAATGGTCAGCACCGGTAAATCATGTTGATGACTAAAACGGATAATCTCCGGTGTTTGTGCCATCGTGCCATCTTCATTGGTCACTTCACATAAAATGCCCGCGGGTTGTAGTCCTGCCAGTTTCATCAGCTCAACCGTCCCTTCGGTATGACCCCGGCGGACTAACACGCCACCATCCCGGGCTCGCAGTGGGAACACATGCCCGGGGCGGGCCAAATCATCGCCTTTTGTTTCCGGGTGAACGGCTGTTTTGATCGTTGTCACCCGATCTGCGGCAGAAACGCCGGTGGTTACGCCGACTTTCGCTTCAATACTCACGGTAAATGCTGTTTGGTTCTGACTGTTGTTTATTTGAACCATTGGCGGCAATTCCAGACGATCTGCATCTTTTTCTGTTAAGCACAGACAAACAATCCCACTGCATTCACGGATCATGAGTGCCATTTGTGATGGGGTCAGATGTTCTGCTGAATAAATAAGATCGCCTTCATTTTCCCGGTCTTCATCGTCAAGCAGTAAGACGCCTTTTCCTTCTCTTAATGCTTGCAATGCGGTTTCGACGCGATGTATCGGGTCACCGAATTCGGCGAGTAAATTTAACTGATTCATGGTTACCTCTATGTCGTTGTTCTACCAGAATCAGGGCAAATATGAGGGATGATAAATCACAGACACAACTTCCCCACTGCGGGAAGCCCGGTACAGGAAAGCGTTGTGACTATACTTAATTCTCTCTCATCCGGACTATAACCGTCGGCTCTGGCTTGGGACCAGATCTGCTTGACCCTGATATAGATACATATCAGGCGCTCGTGGGCTCGTCAGACTTATTTCTGACCTACCACCGGTGGGGAATTCCGCCCCGCCCTGAGAATATTAAACATACCGTACAGAAAATGAATGAATAGATTCAACCAATACGGCGCTCATATCATAAACTTGCCTAAGGTAAAAAAGAAGTGTCTTTTGACCGATGTAAACACGAGTGTGATTTCATGTCGTGTTTGTGTCCGGAGAAGTGGATGCAAATTGAGTCGGTGATCACATGGGGAGCAAGCTCACCGTTCAACCGTGGCGGTGTATGACGGATGACGGTCACACGGTTTGTCCCAGTAGGGCAGTTCACCATAGTACCCACTGATAAAGTCGATGAAGTGACGAATTTTGCTGGCCAGAAACTGACGGTTTGGATAAACCGCATATAATCCCATCATCTGGAGAGGGAACTGTTCGAGGACGACCAATTCACCCCGAGCCACGGCATTGTAAGTCAGGAACGTCGGTTGAATCGCAATTCCCTGATGCCGAATCGCTGCGTTGATCAGAATATCGCCATTATTGCTGACCAGCTGCGTATTTTGTTCACTAAATGGTGAATGCTCGCCCCATGATTCAGTCAGTTCTCTGCCTTCTGAGTAGCTATAGCGAAGATAGCGGTGCTGAGTCAGATCCTCTGCGGTTTTCGGCTCGCCATACTCTGCCAGATATTGGGGGGAAGCACAGGTGACCATGCGGATCGGTGCAATTTTCCGCCCGATCAGCGACGAATTTTTCAGGTGGCCGATGCGCAGAGCGATATCAACATTGGCTTCCAGTAAATCGACTTTTTGATCGGTCAGAAAAAGCTGAACTTTGACTGACGGATAGCGTGACTGAAACGCTGCAATCGGTGCAGAAAGATGGTGAATACCGAAAGACATCGGTGCGCTGATATTGAGTGTTCCCGTCACCTGATTTTGCAGGTCGGTCAGGGAATTTTCCATTTCTTCAATATCCAGCAGCACTTGCTGACATCGTTGCAGATAGATGTGACCGGCTTCTGTTAGATTTATTTTGCGTGTTGTACGGGTCAGTAAGCGGGTTTTCAGATCGGATTCTAATTGAGAGACGTACTTACTGATGAGTTGGGGAGATAAGTTCATCCGGTCAGCGGCTTTATGAAAACTGCCTTCAGTTACGACGGAAGTAAACGCCTTCATCATCAGAAGTTTATTCATAATATGGTATCGCGAATGGTTGGATGGCTTGTTTTTACCATAAATCGGTTGGTAAGTATATCTGGGGAAAGCTGGGACGCTGCTTGGTCAATTCACAACAATACGTTGTTAATCATTCAATAGATAAGGGTTTTATCATAAATCAGTTGATCGGTATATTGAAGGTATCTGATGAAGTGACGGGTTAAGAGAGGTTGTGATGAATAATGTACTGATGCCGACACTGTTTGTGTCTCACGGTTCTCCAATGATGATCGTGGAGCAATCTGAGACAACCGAATTTTTTACACAAATGGGTCAAACAATTCCACAGCCTGAGGCGATTATCATATTCTCAGCACATTTCGATATCGCGGGTCCGGTGATGATTACCAGTGGCCAAACATTGGGGACGATCCATGACTTTTACGGTTTCCCTCAATCTCTTTACGAGGTTGAATATCCCGCCCACGGTGCACCTCAGTTAGCGCAAAAGGCCGGTGAACTGTTACAGAAAAGTGGTTTTTCAATCGCGCTCGATCAGACGCAAGGCTTGGATCATGGGGCATGGGTTCCGCTGCAATATATGTTTCCGCACCGGGATATTCCGGTGATCAGTGTTTCGATTAATAGTCAGGCAAGTGCTCAGATCCACTATGAATTAGGGCAAGCCTTATCTCCGTTGCGACGGGAAGGGGTGCTCTTCATCGGTTCCGGCGGGATCAGTCACAACCTGAGAGCGGTATTTTCTCAAGCGTCCGATCCGGAAAGTATTCACAAAATGCAACTGTTCACAGATTGGATCGCTGAGAAAATAGAGCATCGGGATGTTGAGGCGATTAATCATTATTTACAAACGGCACCGCATGCGCTTTTCAATCATCCGACACCGGATCATTTTTTACCGCTTCCCTGTATTCTGGGTACCAGTGATGCCGCTGAAAATGGCAAAGTGTTGCATCGTTCGGTGGATATGGGGTTACTGGCGTTGGATGCATACGGGTTTGGCCTGACGGCGTAGAAAATAAGGTGTCCATCTTATCGGGTGAAGATCATTTTATCCCAATCTTAGTGCATCTTTTGCGAGGATAAACCCGCCGATAATTGCGGCCTCATTTTTCAGTTGAGGTCTGACAATATAATGATCAATGTCGGGGATCTGAATATAGTGATTTAACTGTTGATTCACCGAAGTTTTGACCATTTCCAATATATGCTCCTGTTGCATGACTCCGCCACCCAGTATAATTTTTGCCGGAGATAAAATCAGACTATATGTGACAATTGCTTGCGCCAAGTAATAAGCCTCAATTTCCCAGAGTGGATCATCTTTGCCAATTTGGTTCGGCGGCTGATGGGCTCGTTCAGCCAGAGCCGGCCCGGATGCCAGACCTTCTAAACAATCCGTGTGATAAGGACATATGCCGGCGAACGTATCCGATGGAAAACGTTTGACGGCGATATGCCCCAGCTCCGGATGATGATACCCATTAAATATCTGCCGATCCACAACGACGCCCCCACCGATTCCGGTGCCGACTGTGATATAGATACAGCTTTGTTCGCCAACCGCAGCACCGCGTTTTAACTCTCCCAAAGCCGCGACATTGACATCCGTATTCAGGGCGATCGGGATGCGATATTGTGCTTGTAATGCACCAAGGATATTAAAACCTTTCCATGCTAGCTTAGGTGTAGATTCAATATATCCGTAAGTCGGGGATGATAAATTCAGATCGATGGGACCAAAACATCCGACCCCCATAGCGGCAAGCGAATATGACGAGAAAAAGTCAGCGATTGCCCCCAGTGTCTGACTCGGATCTGTGGTTGGTACGCTGATTTTATCAATCAGATTCAGATCTTGGTCAGCAACTGCTGCAATACATTTCGTTCCACCAGCTTCTATTGCACCTAACATGAATGTATCTAACATAACAGCCTCATTTAATTATCATCAATAAAATACAGCAATAAAACACGGCAATAATACGCCCGTGCAATATCACGCGTGATATAACATATGAATCAGCATATTAAGCCGTGCTTTATTTTAAATAAAAATTAGAAGTTGCGTTGAACTCAGTAATTATTGAAGATAAAGCTCAACTTTATTTATCGAATTAAATAATTTCATTTTTGTCCGAATAACTTCTTTTGCCGCATCGATACAATCAGGATAAATAACATTTGGATCCCACCAAGTATTTTCTGAAAGAATCTCTCTACATTTATCAAAATAAGCCGCTTTCATATCACTTGAAATATTCACTTTCTGAATGCCGATTTCAATCGCACTGGCAATCTCTTCATCGGGATTTGCTGAACCACCGTGTAATACGAGAGGAATATCAACCCGGTTTGCAATATCTGCCAAAATATCCAGTTTCAGTTTGGGTTCCATATCTTTCGGATAAATACCATGTGCGGTTCCGATGGCAACGGCCAGCGTATCGACACCGGTTCGGGTGACGAAGTCTTCTGCTTCGGCGGGATCGGTATATATGACTTTGCTCACACCGCCTTCCACTGAGGTTCCTGTAGATCCGATGGTGCCTAACTCCGCCTCAACAGAGACCCCGATGGAATGTGCAGCTTCAACCACTTTTTTAGTTAACGTCACGTTATCTTCGTAAGGGAGCAGCGAACCGTCGATCATCACCGAAGTAAACCCACAGCTGATCGCCCGCATCACATCATCAAACGAACCACCGTGATCTAAGTGAATGACAAAGGGAACCGGACTATTTGACGTTCTCTTCGCGACATAGGCAAAAAAATCATCGGTCAAAAATGACAATTCCGTAGGATGGATAGAAATAATTGCCGGGGCCTGACAAGCTTCAGCTTCTTCAACCACTGCACGTACAAAACTACTGTCTGCCACATTGAAAGCACCGATGGCGAATTTATTTTTCTTGGCAACTGATAATAAATAATTCATTGAAACTAACATAGATAAATTCCTTATAAATTCAACTTTAATGATGTAAATAATTACTCAGCAAGGATTTCCCTTCGGATCCAGAAATAGAAATGTAATACTTAATTATTTCTTTACTCTGTTCTTCAGCTTGTCGAATAACTTCCCAGTAATTTTTATTTGGATTCTCATGGAGCTGCTCTTGAATACTATTCACATTGGCTTTCATAAAATCGCTCCCAACATTAATTTTATTAATGCCCAATGCGACTGATTGTTTGATATTGTCAGCACCCACGCCGGATCCCCCATGTAAAACTAAAGGCGCATGTGTTGCTTGCTTAATTTTTGTCAGAATATCGAAATTCAATTCTGGCACTACGCCTTGCGGATAGTGGCCATGTGAAGAACCATATGAGACCGCCAAAGCGTCAATCCCGGTTTCATCAATAAATTTTTTCGCTTGGTCAGGATTGGTAAACATGGCTTCATTGGTGTAATCCCCCGACATTGTCAGGCCAATATTTCCCAGCTCACCTTCGACACTGGCATCATATATTTTGGCAAAATCCACGATTTCTTTGGTGTAGCGGATATTTTCATCAAATGAATACTTGGATGCATCGACCATCACGCTCGAAAAACCGTCAACCATACATTTTTTGATTAAGCCAATATCTTCTCCGTGATCCAAATTTAAAGCGACATCGACATTGGCCCGACGTGCCAGTTCAATCACCAGCGGTGTGATCAATTTGCTGTCACAGTGATGACATAGGTGTTCCTGAACAATATCGATAATCATCGGTGCACGCAGTTCCTGCGCAGCTGATATCACACTCCTGACGGTTTCCAGGTTGAAGCAGTTTATTGCCATAACAGCGTAATTCTGCTGATTCGCCTGAGATAGCATCTTTTTCATAGAGACATACATGTGATTTAACCCTCTATTTATTGAGAAATTTTGATCGATGAGAGATCGAGTTCTTCTTCATCCTCATCTTCTGTCGCTGAGTCGTCTTCCTTCGGTTTTTTCTTCAGGATGACAAGCAGTAATGCGGTAATGAGTGAGCCGGCCAGCAAAGCGATACAAAATGAGAGAGGGTGGTTCATGGCCGGTACAATAAACATACCGCCGGACGGTACCGGAGAGCCGATTCCTAGATACATCGATATACCACCGCCAATCGCAGCACCCACGGTACATGAGAAAATTACCCGGATTGGATCGACGGCCGCGATAGGAATGACGCCTTCGGTGATCATGCAAATCCCCATCGGGAATGCGATTTTGATATTGTTTTTCTCAGAAGTGGAGTAGATTTGTTTACCAATGAGTTTGGATATGAGTAAAGAGATCGTGACCCCGAAAGGCGGCACCATCGACGCTAATATTTTGATCGCTTCCGGCTCTTTAATCCCCTCTAGTAATAGTCCGTCGGCAAACAGAGAAGCCACTTTATTGACTGGACCGCCAAAATCAAAGGCCGCCATGCCACCCATAATCATACCAAAGACAAACCGGGTTCCGCCCTGCATACTCATCAGGAAAGTGGTTAACACATGGGTTGCCCAGACAATGGGAACGCCAATGACGAAATACATCAGGATGCCAATACAAACGGTGGAGACCAACGGGATGATCATCATCGGCATCAAGCCTTGGGCCCAGCTCGGGACTTTGATTCTGTCTTTTAAAAATAAGATAAAGAATCCGACCACATAGCCGCCTAACATCCCGCCAAGGAATCCGGCGCCAATTGAATTGGCAATCAGCCCCATCATCAATCCGGGGGCTATCCCCGGCCGATCAGCAATCGAATAGGCGATTGCCGCAGAGATTACCGGGGCCAGTAATCCCATTCCGAGGACTCCCAGAGAGACCAGTGCATCGGGAATATTATAGGCAGCTTTATAGTCATGAATGACGTTACCTCCGGTTAAATTGCCTATTGCAATCAATAGACCGGCAGTGACAACTAAAGGCAACATGTAGGATATAGCAGTTAATGCATGCTTTTTAAGTTCAAGTTTCATCGTTTAACTCTCTATAATAAAGTTATACTTTAGGAATCATATCTTCCTGTAATTTATTGATTAACGCCTTAGGAGATTTAATTAATAATTGCGTTGGTACTTCAACGATACGTTTTCCCGCAAATCTCTCTTTTCCTGATACTTTTATATCAGCGGCAATAATAACAACGTCCGCTTCGGCAATATTTTCTTTTCTTAATTCATTTTCTACACCGATGGTTCCCTGAGTTTCTACGTAAATACTATGTCCTAAAGATTGTGCAGCTTTTATCAGTTTTTCTTTAGCGATATAGGTGTGGGCGATTCCAGAGGTGCAGGCTGTAATAGCGACTATGTTCATAGTTTTAGTCCTCTTCTATGTTTCCAAATAAACTGAATAGTTCTTCTTTTGATTTGATGTTTAAAAGTTGATCTAATAAATCATCATCTGCTAAAAGCTCAGATACATGAGCTAATAATTTTATATGTACGGTAGATTTATCTATCATTCTGACGGCAAATAAAATAATGAAGCGAACGGGAAGATCATCTAAAGATTCCCATGCGATATCATGAGGTGTTTTCCCAATGGCAATCGATGTCTTAATCACTGAATCTGATTTTCCATGAGGAATCGCAATGTAAGATCCCAACCCAGTTTCACCTTCATGCTCTCTTAAATAAACATCCTTTAAAAAAGCATCAACATCTGAAATACAACCATTGTCGTAAAGCATATGACAAAGTTCATTTAATACTTCATCTTTCGTCTTTGCCTGAAGATTTAAATTAATTAGTTTTTCATTCAATACGTTTCTGATATTCATTTCAGCTTACCATTTCAATTGATTAAAGATTCTATTCATAATATAGATTGTTCATCCACTTCTAGTGTTTTAGTTATTTTTAATATATTATCGATGTCTTTTTCATTAATAAAAGCACTGACGTGAACATAAGGTATCTTATAGTCAAAACTCTCTATATTAATCGTTGTTAGTATTAAATCCACATTTTCTATATCTTGGACATTTTTTATCTTTGAAAACGGAATGATGTCGATAATTTTCCATTTTGGGAAAGATTTTAACACCCGACCCTTTAAAAGATGAGATGTCCCGATGCCTGTGGAACAAACAATAACAATATTCAAAGATTGCAAATGTTGCTCATAGTAATATTGAAAATACAAAGTGAGGTAACCGATTTCATCATAACTAATGTTTTTATATTTATTAAATTCGGTTGAGTTGTTAATGATTTTGGTTAGAGAGTTAAATAAAAGATCACACTCACTTCTAATCTCGTTCAACAGCGGGTTGTGGATATTGATGTGATGTTTTAACCGCATGATCAACAATCTTACATGTGGCATGAGATTTCGCCGTAGTTCATTGTTATCAAAGAATTTAGCCGAACATTCATCGACCATGTTGACGATGAGAAAATCAGTAAAATTCACACACTCCATTTCTTCATTGGAACTGTCGAATTTATTTCTATTACAGTTTTCAGAAAATCTTGATGAGTAAATAAGGTAATATAGATTATCTTCTTCATAATCATTTAATATACTCATGGTATATGATGATATTCTTTTGGTTAATTCGCTCGCTATTTTTCTGATAGCTGAGTTTTTTGTTCTCTCTTTATTTGGGTAATTTACCCGACCTAAATATTGTCCCGTTTTAATTCTTTTTATCGTTACAATTATATAAATTAGTATATTAATGTAATAGGGCTCTTCTAATGAGATGTCTTCTGACATGATATATTTTAAAATATTTTTAGTGAAAATAATTTCTTCATATAGAAAATAATTCTGAAGTAAAATAAGATCATAACTATAGTCATTATTGGTAATAATGTTAATGATAAAGTTTTTCAGTAATTCCCTTATTTTTGCTTCGTCACCATGAATAAAGGTTCCCTGACTTGTTTTTATGAGTTTAACATTGGTATCATTGATTATCTCTTCTATATGCTCAAGATCATGGGCGATAGAAGATGCACTGATCATATATAATTCTGATAATCTGGCAATTGATGTTTTTTCTGGAGAGCTCAATAATAAATAAATGAGTATTTTTTCTCTCCGCTCACTGGTGGACATTGCATGTTTTTTATAGGCATTATTATTTGAGTTAGAGAACTTGCTAATATATTCTTCGTAATTTATTTTAAATCCTTTACCAATATGGTTAATGATGATGTCCATGTACTTAGATTGACTTTCTTTAATGCTTTTTATTTCGCGATATATTGTCTTCTCAGATACATTCAATTTTATAGAGAGTTCTTTTGCGGTAATGAAATTATCCTCTTGAACTAGATGGTCAAGAATATTTTTTTGTCTTTTAGATAAAATCATATAACCCCCCTCCCTGTAGCATTTTTTAGTTCCTATCTGCAACACTTCTATAATAGCAACATGAATCACATATAATGAATAACATAATCTGTCCATTTTTAATGGACACGATTAAAGTTAAAAGTTTGATCTGGATCTTATTTAATGTTCATTGTAAAAAGTGCAATTAAACAGCCTACCTTAATTATGGTTCAGTTTTTGTGTTCTATGACGACTACTAGGAAATTTTGAAAGAATACCCATAAAGTTGCATGAGCAATTAGATAATTGAATACAACAAATAACATCCTCAAGGGACACTGGATGATATGACACTATGAGACTATTTCATGAAATATGAAAAACTCGGAAAATTTAACCAATGGATATAATTAATTAACCCATGAGCCATCGTTTTTTGGATGGGTGTTGAATATAAATTTGGGAGGCGATATTGGTTGACCAGAAAGTGCTCATATTCGGCTAGAAGAACTGCAAAGTCTCGTCCTTCAAGTCGCTTCTGAGCTGGAACTTTTGAGTTGGGGCAGGGTAAAGCCAAATCATGACTTCAATGGGGTGAGCGAAGCGACCGTGTGAAAACCGGGCAGTTGTGTTGCCCTTATCAAGTCGCTGCCAGAAAAGATCATTGCATCTCAAACCGCAACATCATCACTTTTGACTGACGGTTAAAATACCGCAATTTTGTACAAATCATGCCCATGTCAAAGAATGTCATGTTGGTATTCATTTATTCTGGCGGTTCTCTGCTATTTATTCAGTGCTATGTACGGTGTTCCGATGCTTATTCTTAATCAGTCGATCTTATCCGAGAAGAGTCTGGATTGCGGTCGTGTTGATGAATCATGCGTGCGCAGATTAAGACAGCACAATGGGGGCATGTCTGCCTGATAATGATGCCGGACTGATATTTTTATGCGTATTTTTAAGTCATTTTGTATGGCTATCAAGTGATATGTTTCTTGATTGTTAAAAGGCAACCCTGAATTGTATTTCTCTGAAATTAACTCTAGAAGCAAGTTATTGATGTCAGTTTTAATGGCTGTCGTTATATCGAAAACCAAAGTGGACATTCAAGTGAATGAGTTGAGGTTTACATAAAGTGATATTGACCTAATTAATTAGACTGATATCTAACAAAAGCTTCAAACCGACAGCCAACGCTTGATACTTTTGGTTTGTGGTTATTTTAGTGTTTACGGTGCAATGCCGCGGTTTGTTTTATGCTTTGTCTGCGGTTTAAGCTGGCGTTATTGGCGTTATTGGCGTTATTGGCGTTATTGGCGTTATTGGCGTTATTGGCGTTATTGGCGTTATTGGCGTTATTGGCGTTATTGGCGGCATTGTTCAAGGTGGAATGAAATAGAGATGTTTTGTAAGTATTCGGCCTTGTAATCTTTATTTTGTGGAAAGACTGAAAAATGCGTGACTGGCTCAATTGGTTGTGTCGTTGTGTTGAATGATTAGTTTAAATGGACCATTTATTTTTTAAATGTTAAAGGATAAGTTATGAAAAATGTTACAAAAGGATTATGTCTTTTTGTTCTAATCGGATTCGCTTGCGAATCACCGATATATGCTGCTTCAAGTAAGCTGGACAGGGCTATTAAATCCTATGAGAAGAAAGTGGTACGGGCTGAGCAAAAGGACTGTAATACTAATCTTGGAAAGCCAATCGGAACCATCAGTAAGCGTTGTGCAAGGTCAATGAAAAAACTGGACAAGGTCTTCGATAGATATTCCGATGAAATTAAATCCGACGCCAAGATTAGCAGCTTACGGGAAAGACAGGAAAAATTGCGAGGATTGCTTGATGGGATGGCGCATCAGGCCATCGTTGAGAAAGCTGCTCGAAATTATCGCAATAAAATTTCACTCATGGAAAGAAAATCCTGTCCCAAAAAGGAGAGCTATGGCTCTCGGGACGCATATGTCTGTCTGGAGGATGTGGAAAAAGCGGATAAGATCAAGGCAAGAATTCCTGCCGAGTTGTTGGATGAGCCAGTCATCAAAGACCTGATTGCGCGTCATGATGCCTTGAAGAAAATGCCGGAGTATATGGATAACATCTATGCCGATAAAAATGCGAAGTTTATGGAAAATGTTAGTCTGGTCGGTGATTTTGACAATACCGTCCACGATATCTCTTATTGGAATCAATTAGTCGTCGGAAAAGCGAACAAGCCGGCTGACATCGGTTATGTCAAGGGGTTGAAGAAGGATTTGCCTCGAATCAAACAATTAGCCGTGGATTGTAAAGGTAAATACGCGGAAATGGTTAAGAAGAACACCGGCAGAGACAGACAGGCAGAATGTGAATTGGCCGAAAATGCGGATAAATATTATGCACAATTGGCCGCTGTTTCATACCAGCGTCATCTTCAACAGGAAATCAAAAACATTAACGCCGTTATCGCCCGCTTGACCGATGACGGCTATATAGAATGGTCTGACTACAAGAAGTTTGTGTTGGATGGCAAAGACTATGTTCGCGAGTTGGAACAGAATATAGCTGAAAGCCATAAATTAGCTGGACTTGCAGAGCCCTCCTACGCTGAGCTGGAAGCTGGCATAGCCAAGATTCCGGAGACGATCAAGGTAGTTGCAACGTCTAAAAACAAAAACCGCTGGGCCGATGAAAAGACTGTATCCGTTTCGGATGCCATTGAAAAAAGGACAACTCAGGTTGTGAAAAAAATGGGGTATGAATTGGTTAAAGTCGGCCGTCAGGACGGGCCCTGGACCTTAGTTAAGAATGGATTGGGAATACCCCTGTACAAGAGCACAAAGGGGTGGGTCATGATGAAATATTCAAAAGACTCATTCTGCCGCATGCAACATGCCTCGTTTACCCGGACATATGACGGCACCGGTTATGCCGATGCTTCAGGTGTTAGCATTATTCCGGCAATTGTCCCCGTCCCGTGTGACTAGTCTCCTCTTGTCCCTTATTTTTAAAGTAAGGATGGGGAGTTAAACAGGCCCGATACCAGATCAGGATAGTTTGGTGTCGGGCCAGTTTTTTCAATCCTCTTCGGCTGTTTGGGTTATTGTGTAGGCTGTAAATTAAAGTATTATTTACGATTATAACTGAACCCATAGCATGAGACTCCCAGATAGGTATTGGCAATGCAGTTAGCCAGTATTTTTCTAATAGAGGGCATCACTTCTGTGGTGTTTGAAGGGGTCACAAAAAGATGTCACAAGATGTCTACGATTGTGAGAAAAGGACTGGTCTTTTTTAATATGAGTTATCGTCAATGTTACTAGTTAATCGCTTTAAAGTAAGAATTCTCGTGGCATTGTGCCTGAGTTTTTTTCTTTTCCATTCACCGCTTCCGGCTGCGAAAGACTTAACCCCTGAATCACAGCTAAAGCATGATATTAAGTATCATAAATTCACACAAAAACAGATGCATAAAATCCGGCAATTCCTCAATGCGGAGTCATATAAGAGTGTGGAGCGCAGTGTCAAGCAAGCTAAAATTTTTTATGCAAAAATCTCAGATGGGTATAAGGCCGTACCTGAAGGCCGTACCTTGAAAGATGAGTATGAAAAATTAATTCAGGAAGCTGAAAGTACGGTTGCAGGTAAACAAAATCCATCAATAGACAAGAAAATACTTAGGCTAGAAAAAGTCAATTTCTACAACCAAATACCTCAAATTGACAAACTTATAACATTATTGACTATCGGTAAGAAGAAAACGGCAAAAGAGTCTATTCTTTCTTACCACGATCTTGATTTTATTAAAGAGAACATTCCTGATTTACTCGCGTATGAGGATGAATTTCGCAAATCTTTTCCGGTTCTTATTGAAAAATTTCCAGAGTACGGCGTCCATGGTTCATACATGACCATTACTATCAATATGGTTTTAGATTCTTTTAAAAATGCCAGGGTATACCAGGCTAGCTTGTTAGAAAGAACCTGTAATGCAGCCGCGCAAAAGCAGGTTGAAAAAATGGTTAAGGTAAAAGACCTATTTATGGAAAAGCGCATTATTGCAGAATCCTGGCTCGATGTTTTCTACTCTAATAATACCGATGCATTTATCAACAAGCTTATCAAAAGAGATTCTTATTGTGTCAATAATGGACATCCACTTGATAAAAAGGTAACTGCTAGATTAGGCGCAATAAAATCCGATATCATCAAGCAGTTAGAGTCAAATCCACGTAAATGGACGTTTGCTGAATACCCACAACAAACCGCTAGAATGAGAGATTTAGCTAAAAAATATGCCAAAAAAGTGGGGGGGAAACTCGAAAGGTACGGCGCTGAAAATGATGCGACCTTGTTTAAAAATTCTGGTGGCTTCCCGCTTTATAAAAGTTATTCTGGTGTCATGGTTATCCATATGAAGAATGAGCCGTTTAGCAGAGGCTATTTTACCAATTTTAAAAACCCATTTGATGGTACGGGATACTCTGGTATTTCTGAGATGTTAAAAGTCAGTCCATATGTCGCTGTATTTAACCCGAATTCCGCAGTTGAACGCTCGTATTAGAGGGTAACCTGCTGTTGCGTAGTATCATATATAAAGACACCCAATGATTCAGTAATGACTTCAGTTAAGTAAAAGTGAGCTTCGGATGCTGAAGAGTATCTTGTTCGGCAGTTATGCCAAAGGCGATTTCAATTATGGAGTACAGAATGAAAA
Source organism: Vibrio spartinae (assembly GCF_024347135.1). Lineage (NCBI taxonomy): Bacteria > Pseudomonadati > Pseudomonadota > Gammaproteobacteria > Vibrionales > Vibrionaceae > Vibrio > Vibrio spartinae. Next base: position 56,225 of record NZ_AP024908.1, read on the forward strand.
CAATCGGAATGTTAGGTGGGATGAGTTGGGAATCAACCGCCAGCTATTATAAGGCAATCAATGAGGGGGTTAAGTCTGAACTTGGTGGTCTACATTCTGCAAAAATTTGTTTATATAGCGTCAATTTCGATGAAATTGAAAAGCTACAACATGAAGGCAAGTGGAATGAAACGGCATTGATTTTATCGAATGCAGCAAAGTCAGTTGAAGCTGGTGGTGCTGATTTTTTAATGATTTGCACCAATACAATGCATAAAGTTGTTCCAGAAATTGAGGCTGAAATTTCTATCCCAATTCTTCATATTGCCGATGCAACTGCCAATAAATTGGTTGCTGACGGTGTTAAAAAAGTTGGGTTACTTGGTACTCGCTTCACAATGGAACAGGATTTCTATAAAAGTCGTTTAGTTGATAAATTTGGGATTGATGTCATTGTTCCTAATCCCCACGATCAGACCGTTGTTCACGACATCATTTATGACCAATTGTGTCGGGGGATGATTTGCACTGAATCGAGAGAACAGTATTTGAATATTGTAAACAGTTTACATCAGCAGGGTGCCGAGGCTGTGATACTTGGTTGTACTGAAATCGCGCTGCTTATTCAACAAGGACATACACAAGTACCATTGTATGATACGACTGAAATTCATGCTGCACGGGCCGTTCAATTAGCAATATCGAATGATATGGTAATATAAATCAAGGTGATGCGTTATACTCAGAGGTTTTGGTCGCGTGTTTGGTATGCTTTGCTGGTTCAGTGTGGTACACCTTATTGCAGGCGTTATAATAACAAGGAAAGTTGAATGAAAATAACGGTATTGGATGACTATCAGGACGTGGTCAAAACTCTGGATTGTTTTGAATTACTGTCAGCGCACGATGTCACGATCCTCAATGAAACCCTCCCGGAGGCAGAGTTAGTCACCAAGCTGATAGATACTGATGTTCTCGTGTTAATCCGAGAGCGCACCGTCATCACTGAGTCACTACTTTCTCAGTTGCCACGCCTACAGGTTATTAGTCAAACGGGTAAAGTCAGCAATCATATTGATGTTCGCTTGTGTGAGAAACACGGTGTGAAAGTACTAGAAGGTCGCGGCTCTCCAATCGCGCCTTCAGAGTTGTGTTGGGCTTTGCTCATGGCAGCAAGTCGTCATATTCCAGCATATGTTTCTAACCTTCAAAATAACCAATGGCAGGACTCAGGTGTCCTTGGCTTAGGTCGCACTTTAAAGGGGTTAAAACTCGGTATTTGGGGTTACGGAAAGATAGGACAACGAATAGCTCAATATGCAAAAGCGTTTGAAATGACAGTTGTCGTTTGGGGGAGTATTCAATCTAGAAATTTAGCCCTCGAGCATGGTTTTGAAGCTGCGGCGTCAAAACAAGCGTTCTTCTCTACCTCAGATATAGTGTCACTGCATTTACGGCTAAATAAAGCAACCAGAGCATGTGTTTCTGCCGAGGACCTCCGTCTCATGAAACCAGATTCTTTATTTATCAATACCAGCCGTTCAGAACTTGTCGCAACTTCGGCACTTTATCATGAGCTGGTCTCCGTACCAACGAAGCGAGCAGCCATCGACGTGTTTGATCATGAGCCAGCATCTGTAAGCAACGAACCCTTGCTTTCATTACCCAACGTAACGGCAACACCTCATCTTGGATACGTTGAACAAAATAGTTATGAGTTGTACTTCAAAATAGCATTTGAGAATATTTTAGCTTTTGAGCCGGGTGCAGTATAAATCGTTGCATCGCTATGGTGGGTCTCACCTTAAATTAGGATTATGTTGCTATTCGAATTCATCGTATAAAAGGGAAGAGAAATGGTTGTGCTCAGAGAGATGAGACAAGAAGAATATCCGGCATTCTGTCAGTATTTTATTGATGACTATAGTCAGGAAATCGCTACGAATTACGGTCATTCAATGGCGTTGGCAATTGAGCTAGCGGAAAAAGATTTGAATCGTTGTTTTCCAAATGGTCTGAAAGACACAGAGCATTCACTGCTATGTATTGATGCGGAAATTGAAGGGGAACAACATTTAGTCGGTTATCTATGGCATTCCGTTAATCACAACGACAGTTCAACGTTTATCTATGATTTCTTTATCGCGCCAGAGCATCGAAGCCGAGGTTTCGGCCGGCAAGCCATATCAGCGTTAGAAAAACAGCTTCAATCAGCAGGCATAAATCAAATAAAGTTAAGAGTCGCGTATCATAATGAACGAGCATTAAAGTTGTATAAAGAGGTCGGTTTTGCCGTAACAGGTTTCAATATGTCGAAGACAATATTGAAACGGGAGACGAGTCATTAATCAGCATCAAACTGGACGAAAAATCATAGAGTAGTGGCTTTTCTTAACCAAAAAGAAAGCTGTTATTGAAAGTAATATAACCACTATAAATTTAGATGAGACATCCGATGAAACTCGAATCAATTGCTCTGCATGAAGGCTATAAATCCGAAGCGACCACGAAAGCCGCAGCTGTACCCATTTATCAAACCACATCGTATACCTTTGATGATACTCAGCATGGCGCAGATCTGTTTAATTTAGCTGTACCGGGTAATATTTATACTCGGATTATGAACCCAACGACCGATGTGTTGGAAAAACGTGTGGCAGCGATGGAAGGCGGCATTGCGGCGCTCGCGGTGTCATCAGGTATGGCGGCCATTACCTATGCGATTCAGTGTATTACGCAAATGGGTGACAATATTGTAAGTACCAGCCAATTGTATGGCGGTACGTATAATTTGTTTGCGCACTCGCTGCCACGCCAAGGTGTGGACGTGCGTATGGTGTCGCATGATGATTTTGCGGGGTTTGAAAACGCAATCGACGAAAATACCAAAGCGGTATTTTGTGAATCGATTGGTAATCCAGCCGGCAATATTGTAGATATTGCACGTTTGGCGGAGATTGCACACAAACACGGTGTCCCTTTGATTGTCGATAATACGGTCGCCACGCCTTATTTGTGTCGCCCGTTTGATCTGGGTGCCGACATCGTTGTGCACTCACTCACGAAATATATTGGCGGCCACGGTACAACGATTGGCGGGATTATTGTTGATTCTGGCCAGTTTGATTGGGTTGCCAATAAAAAACGTTTTCCGATTCTTAATGAGCCAGACCCTTCCTACCACGATGTGGTTTACACTGAAGCCCTTGGGGCTGCCGCGTATATAGCGCGTTGTCGAGTGGTGCCACTGCGCAATACCGGCTCTGCCATTTCACCGGTGAATGCGTTTCAAATTTTACAAGGTTTGGAGACGTTGGGTTTGCGGATGGATCGCCATTGTGAAAACGCTCAGCGCCTTGCGGAATATTTACAGCAACACCCGAAAGTCGAGTGGGTAAACTACGCTGCCTTACCGGATAGCCCGTATTATGCAACCTGCCAAAAAATTACGAAGGGCAAAGCCTCGGGTATTTTGAGTTTTGGCATCACCGGGGGAATTGATGCCTGTGCCAAGTTTATCGATTCGCTCGATATGATTTTACGCTTGGTCAATATTGGCGATGCGAAATCACTGGCATGTCATCCTGCTTCGACTACGCACCGTCAGCTGAATGAAGAAGAGCTGAAAAAAGCCGGTGTGAGTGCCGACTTGGTGCGTATTTCGGTGGGTATTGAGCATATCGACGATATTATTGCCGATGTATCGCAAGCGTTGGATAAAGCCTAAAGAGTGATTCGAAGGCCTGCATTGAATTTAGGATGACAATCCTCTTTCTGATGCAGGCATCCATGCCCGGAATGGTTTACTTGGTTTTGAATTGAGTGAAACACTTTAAAAGCTAACTTGATCGCGTGTATAGATTAGACAGCACTCATGCAGTGATTTCTGTCTTACCATTCTATTATATTCACTAATCATTTATGTAAGAAAAATATATGATAATCCCTCGTATGAAAGAAAATATAACATGGTCAAAAACGCCATTTTCTGGTGTTGAATTTTTTTGGCTATCTGAGAAAACTGAAAATGGTAGAACGGCAATACTCAAATTTGAGGAGCATGCAGAGTTACCGTTGCATCATCATCCCGGCTGGGAACAAATATATGTTCTTGACGGTCGTCTACAAATAAACTCAGAAATTTATGCAGCAAATGATTTTGTTCTTATCGGTGCAAGGACCGATCATTCGGTATTGGCTTTAGAGCCGAGTAAATATATGACTATTTCACAAATGGAAGGCGTAACAGTTGTTGAGTAACAGGTGTTGAGTAACGGTTAGTTAACAAACGGTTAGTTAACAAACGGCTTGGTGTTGACGGCGCATTGTGGTTAGTTGGTCATTGCGTTGGCAGATGCTTAACCGGGCGTTATATTTTTATCGAGTCGTGAATGCTCTCAAATAACAGGGAATTTAAATATGGATTGGGCACTCTTCAGTATATTTGTAACAGTCGCTATTGCGCATTTTCTGGCATTATTAAGTCCGGGGCCTGATTTCGTACTTGTTGTAAAAAGCGCTATAAAAAATGGTTCTAAAAAATCGATTGGGGTTGCAGCCGGTATAGCAAGTGCGAATGCATTATATATTGCTCTTTGCTTAATTGGTGTCGGTTCACTGTTGGCAAGCTCTGTAATCATCATGATCGCACTGAAAGTTGCAGGTGGTATTTTTCTTGTTTATCTAGCGATTATGGCTTTAAGAGCCAAGAAAAGTGACTATCAGGATCTGGAACTGTCTGACAGCCAGAGCCAGCAATCAGAGACTACTTTTGTAAAGGAATTCATTACAGGGTTTATGTCTGGCATTTTGAACCCTAAAAACCTTTTGTTTTACTTAAGCCTATTTACTGTCGTCTTAACTAATGATGTAAATTTTGGTTTTAAAGTGGGACTTGGTCTTTGGATGACATCAGTTGTTTTTGTATGGGATTTGTCTGTTATTTATGTACTATCAAGGGACAAGATGCGTCGCAAATTTTCAAAGCTAGCTTATTATATAGATAAATGTACTGGCGCTATTTTAGGCCTGATTGGTTTCACAATAGTAAAATCAGCTTTAACCAAATAGTTCGAGCGCAACAAAAATATAACAAGTTAATCAACTAGCAACAAGGTTGTGGACTTGCAACGTCTGCGGTTAACCCACTTTGTAACTTAGCGTTCAATTCAGGCTTAGTTGAAAACGTAGTCGCTCGTATTTTCTCAACAAATGTAGCCTTACTCCATGCTGTAAAAGCAAATAATTTCATTTTTGCTGGTACTGTCGTTGGGCGATAACGAAGAGCTGGGGAAAAGAGTGCTAAATAAAACATCCTGTGACTTACATCGATTTTTTCAACTAAAAGAGCGGCTTATTTTTTAAATTCAATCGTATGATTTTTATGTGGTTTATTTATTGTGATCAATACCTCAATTATTATTGTGTATTTACTTATTCGTGTGTTTGGAATTAGTGGCGGGGGTCAAAGATAATAAAAAACATAACCGATAAACAAATTATGAATATTGCGCTCTCAAAGCTAAATACTACATTTTAGACTAGCGTCAAAACGTCGGCTGTTATTTGACAAAACAGTCAAGATAACCACTCTAAAATTTTTCAATTAAGCGACGTAATTGACTAGAGATTATTATTTTTCAATCTGATAACGAATCGAGTGACCTTATTTTAATTAAGTCCCTTAATCGAGAAAGATCACAACATCTAATCCGAGCTAATAGGATGTTTACTTTATAAAAGGAAAACACAATGAATATAAAGTGTCTCTCTAAGAACATGTATGCCAAGGCATCGGCAGCCATTGTTCTTGGAGTACTTGCAAGCAGTGTTACTGTACCTGAAACTGCGCTTGCAGCGAACCCTATTGTATCACATGTTTATACGGCTGATCCTGCCGCCCGTGTTTTTAATGGGCGGGTCTATGTAGTGACCACGCACGATCAAGATACTCAAACAGGTTATAACGAATTGGTCGATTATTATTTATTTTCTTCCGATGACATGGTGAACTGGCAAGATCACGGCATTATTTGGAATTCTAAAACGAATACAAACTGGGCCAATTTGGCTTACGCCCCTGATTTTATAGAGCGTAATGGGAAATATTATTTATATTTTCCTGATGGTGGCGGTTCAATTGGTGTGGCTGTTGCTGATAACCCAGAAGGTCCTTATGTCGATCCACTCGGTCATCCTTTGGTAGATGGCAGTACACCAAATGGCAGTGTGCAGTGGATCTTTGATCCCAGCGTGTTTATTGATGATGATGGTCAAGCCTATTTGTATTTTGGTGGCGGTGGTGAGGGGAATGCCCGTGTGATCAAATTAAATGATGACATGATTAGCACCAGTGGCAGTGCCATATCCCTCAATGTCCCCAACTTCTTTGAAGCGCTTTATATGCATAAGCATAACGGCACTTATTACTTATCATATTCTTCCGATACCAGTTCGGGCATGAAAATTAATTATATGACCAGTAATAATCCGACTACAGGATTTTCCTACCGAGGTACGGTTTTGCCCAATCCATGGGAAAATAACTTCAATAACAATCATGCTTCAATTATTGACTATAAAGGTAAAAGTTACATTTTTTATCATAATCGGGTTGTGGCTAACGAACGTGGCGCGAGTACTTTTCAGCGTTCAGTCAATGTTGACCTTTTAGAGTACAACGCTGACGGTACCATAAAACAAGTGAATGCCGGGCGCGCTGGTGCACCACAACTGAAAACGGTCAATGCATTTAATATCAATCAGGCTGAGATGTTTGATGAAGAAAATGGCATAGAAACTGAGAACGCGTCTGATGGTACCTTGAATATCATGATGGGTACGGGTGATTGGATAAAAGTATCTGGTGTTAACTTTGGCAACGGTGCTCAAGAGTTAAAACTACGCGCAGCCACAGACACTGGCTCAAGTTTAGACGTTATTTTGGATCGCCTTAATAACTCTCCCGTCGCCACAATTGATATCAATGACACCGGTGGTTGGCAAACATGGCAAACCCAATTAACGGCATTAAACACCACGATAAGCGGTGTGCATGATGTCTATTTGCGCGCGAATGGGTGGCATAACTTAAACTGGTATCAGTTTACCGGCAGCGGTGGCAATGCCGGAAGTAGCTCATTAGCGGTCGAATTAGAGTCTTTATCAGGACAAAATCGCTTTAGTCCACTGAGTGTTAAATCAGATGGTGGCGCTTCCAATGGGAAATACATTGAATGGCCAAACAACGGCAGTCATCAAGTATTAAGTAGTCCTTCTAATTCTGCCAGCGGACAGGTGGCAATAAAATTCAACGTTTCTCAAACCACGAATGTCGGTTTTAATATGCTGGCGTCATTGGCTGGTGGTTACGATGATTCATTTTATTATCAGTTAGATTCGGGTAATTGGATCACGCAAAATAACACCACCACAAATGGCTGGGGTAAAATCACGCTTCAGACTTTCAATAACGTTGCTGCCGGTGATCACACACTCAGGATTTTACGACGCGAAGATGGTGCTAAATTAGATAAAGTCACACTCAATGCTGCAAGCGGTAATATTCGTTTACTTGCTGATGATAACAGTGGCGATGATGGCGATTATCAAGTACCCAGTAATAACTTTGCTGACAATGGTGGTGCAGAAGGCAGCTTAATGAATTGGTCTAAAACGGCCGGCTCTATCCGTTTAAGCAATACACAAAGTCACAGTGGCTCATCAAGTGTACTCATTACTGGACGCACTGCAAATTGGCACGGTATTACCTTTAACGTAGGCTCCTTAACCAATGGGAATCAATATGACGTCGCTGTATGGGTTAAATTAGCCGCAGGCTCAGCTGATGTACCCATTACGTTAACTGCAAAACGCCAAGAAGACGGTGATAGCTCAACGTACAATGAGTATGAACAGGTTGCGACTGCTGTTGCATCGGCGAATCACTGGACGCTATTACAAGGCTTTTATACCCAAAGCGGTACACCTTTTGAGCATTTTATTATTGAATCTGACAATGAAACCGTGAGTTTTTATGCGGATGATTTTTCAATTGGGGGTGAAGCTGGCAGTGGCAATCAAACGTGTGATTTGAAATCGAAATTCAGCTGGACATCAACCGGTCCGCTCATTTCTCCTCAAAGACGGAATTGGGCGTCAATTAAAGATCCAACCATTGTTCGTTACAACAATAAATATCACGTATTTGCGACGGTATTTGATACGGCTAGAAACACTTGGGGTGGGGTTTACTTAAACTTTAGTGACTGGAATCAAGCTGGTTCTGCAAATCAAGTCGATATGAACACCACTCGGGCAGGCAATACAGTTGCACCTCAAGTATTCTTTTTTGAACCAGAAAACAAATGGTACATGATTTACCAATGGGGAGCTAAATATTCGACTAATACTGATATTAGTAATCCAGCGGGTTGGACAACGCCTAAACCATTGTTACGGAATGGATTGAATAATGGTATCGATTATTGGGTGATCTGTGACGATAACTATTGTCATCTATTCTTCTCTGGCGACGACGGTAAGTTGTATCGTTCAAAAGTCTCGATTGGTAACTTCCCGAACTTTTCCGGTTATGAAGTCGTGATGCAAGATACCGCTGCGAGACTGTTTGAAGCCTCTAACGTTTACAAAGTGGAAGGAACGAATAAATATTTATTATTAGTAGAAGCATATTCTCCTCGTTATTTCCGCTCTTGGACATCGACAAGTTTAGATGGTCCTTGGACACCGTTAGCTGATACCAAATCAAATCCTTTTGCAGGGGCGGCAAATGTGTCTTTCCCTGGCGGCAAATGGACGGATGATATTAGTCACGGTGAGATGATCCGTTCAGGATATGATCAAACCCTTAAGATTAATGCCTGTAATATGCAGTATTTGTATCAAGGGCAAAATCCAAACTCAGGCGTATCAGATTATAATCGTTTACCTTATAGACTTGGTTTAATCAGCGCCAAGTAGTCATGCAGTAAGCAGTAAGCTATCGCCACCAGATAATCGGTGGCGATATGAATAAAATAATGATGTGGTGGTGGATGTTTTAACTGCCACATTCAATCTTACAACACAAAATTAAGATGATGATTATGAAATATATAAAAAATATATATAGCTTAATTGCACTGACTGTTTTGATGTCGATGTCGGCTATGGCAGCGCCTGATCCCAACTTTCATATTTACTTGATGGTCGGGCAATCAAATATGGAAGGTGCATCACCTGTTGAACCGCAAGACCGTATCACGAATCCCAGAGTCATGGTATTACAAGACGAGTCATGTGGGGGCCTCGGATATTACGGTCAATGGCGTGTCGCATCACCACCTCTCGTCCGTTGTTCTGGCGCTTTAGGGCCTGGCGATAATTTTGGCAAAATCATGGCGAACAATTCTGACAGCAAGGTCACGATTGGTTTAGTCGGTGCTGCACATGGCGGTCAAAAAATCGAATATTTTCTGAAAAATTGTCGTGATTTTAACGCATGTAAACCTACCTTTGGTTCGACACCTAACAACCTTTATGGTGGTTATCAATGGCTACTCGATCTGGCACGTAAAGCGCAGCAGAGAGGGGTAATCAAAGGTATTATTTTTCACCAAGGTGAAAGTAATACGGGTGATCCGGCTTGGCCTGGACGTGTTAAGCAATTAGTGACCGATATCCGTAACGATTTGGGGATTGGTAATGTTCCTTTCATTGCGGGTGAACTGCCTTATCCGGCATGTTGCTCTAGCCATAATCGTTTAATCGCGCAATTGCCGTCACTGATTACCAACGCGCATGTTGTCAGTGCAGCGGGTTTGAATATTCACGATCAATATCATTTTGATTCAGCAGGCGCGCGTGAAATGGGTAAGCGCTATGCAACCAAAATGTTGCAGTTAGTGGACACTGGTGCTGATGATGGTGCAGGAAGTAACACTATCGTTGTTCGCTTAAGTGGCGTTGTTGGTGATGAAAGCGTTAACCTGCAAGTCGGCGGGACCACAGTCAAAAACTGGACCGCGAAAAATTATATGGCTGACTACACTGTAAATACAAATGCGACGGGCGAAATTCGTGTTGGCTTTACCAATGATGGCGGCAATCGCGACGTTCAAGTTGATTACATTGTCGTCAATGGTGCTGTTCGCCAAGCTGAAGATCAATACGATAACACAGGCGTATGGGGCAATGGTACTTGTGGTGGTGGTTCATTTTCAGAGTGGCTTCACTGCAATGGCTCTATAGGATTTGGTGGATTATAAACAGTAGTGGCGACACCCATTGTTCGGGTTGTCGCCACATCATGAGTCATCGCGTAATCACTGCACCTCACCTTTTAATCTTCCCAGCCTCCGGTTCCAAATTTTGACGCACAATCTCGTTTTTCGGTTTCAGAGGCATTGGTGTCTTGTGCGCCAGTTACTCTTGCCGAGATGCAAGAGTAACCAGAAAATCTTTTTTGTTTGACGGCGTCGCATGTTGTCCAGAACCGACTTTTACGGGCGTCCTGCCCGGAAAAGCCTAACCATTCTTCCATGAATGGTTTTCTTGGTTGAGGGGGTGATTTGCGTGCGGTGAAACATTTTTAAACAGTCAATTTGGTCATTGAACTCAGGGTGAAAAATCATGGACGATTTTTCAGGATTGCTTGAGCAGGATGCGAATCAATCCGACCCTGATAACGCGCACTGAACCTAAAAAAGATGCTTTTGGTTCCTTTTGACATCTATCAAAAGGAACTGGGGCGCATTCGAAAATGCTAATGAAATCAATGAATTTTATTGCGTCCCAAACACCTACATCACAAGTCTTATTAGTCTAGCCTCCGGCTCCCAAATTTGACGCACAATCTCGTTTTTCGGTTTCAGAGGCATTGGTGCTCTGTGCGCCAGTAACTCTTGCCAAGATGCAAGAGTAACCAGAAGATCTTTTTTGTTTGACGGCGTCACACGTTGTCCAGAACCCGCTTTTACGGGCGTCCTGCCCGGAAAAGCCTAACCATTCTTCCATGAATGGTTTTCTTGGTTGAGGGGTTGATTTGCGTGCGGTGAAACATTTTTAAACAGTCAATTTGGTCATTGAACTCAGGGTGAAAAATCATGGACGATTTTTCAGGATTGCTTGAGCAGGATGCGAATCAATCCGACCCTGATAACGCGCACTGAACCTAAAAAAGATGCTTTTGGTTCCTTTTGACATCTATCAAAAGGAACTGGGGCGCATTCGAAAATGCTAATGAAATCAATGAATTTTATTGCGTCCCAAACACCTACATCACAAGTCTTATTAGTCTAGCCTCCGGCTCCCAAATTTGACGCACAATCTCGTTTTTCGGTTTCAGAGGCATTGGTGCTCTGTGCGCCAGTAACTCTTGCCAAGATGCAAGAGTCACCAGAAAATCTTTTTTTATTTGACGGCGTCACACGTTGTCCAGAACCCGCTTTTACGGGCGTCCTGCCCGGAAAAGCCTAACCATTCTTCCATGAATGATTTTCTTTGTTGGGTGGTTGATTTGAGTGGAATGAAACACTGAAAAAATGAAGCTAAATTGAACGATGTTCTCAGGGTAAAAATTCACGGATGAATTTTAAGCAATTCCCTAACAAAAGAGCTGAGCAGGAGCGAATAAAAGCGACCCTGATTATGTGTGCTGAACTTAAACTCAAGGCACTTTTGGGGACTTTTGCTGCTGGGCAAAAGTCTCTGGGGCGCTTTCGGAGATGCCATTGATATCGGCAAAAGTAATCGCGCACCAAACCGCTGCACCTCAACTTTCAATCTTTCCAGCCTCCGGCCCCAAATTTTGACGCACAATCTTGTTTTTCGATTTCAGCGGCATTGGTGCTCTGTGCGCCAGTAACTCTTGCCAAGATGCAAGAGTCACCAGAAAATCTTTTTTGTTTGACGGCGTCGCACGTTGTCCAGAACCCGCTTTTACGGGCGTCCTGCCCGGAAAAGCCTAACCATTCTTCCTTGAATGATTTTCTTTGTTAGGTGGTTTGTTTGAATTGGGTGAAACATAGCAAAAGCTGGATTGGTCACGAGACTCAGGGGGGGGAATCATGGACGATTTTTCAATTATCCCCTAACAAAAAATCTTGAGCAGGATGCGAATCAATCCGACCCTGATAACGCGCACTGAACCCAAAAAGATGCTTTTGGTTCCTTTTGACATCTATCAAAAGGAACTGGGGCGCACAAGACGTCGCTGCCTGAGATTCCAGAGAAAAAGACATTATGCGTCACACCTCGAAGCCGGAGACTGAGAGAATCATAGAGGAAAACCATAAAAACGAACTGCGTCGCATTTTATCCCGTCATGGTGCTAAAACTATGATAAACAGTATTTTTTGCTGAACGCTTCTTTTATGTTGTAGCGATTTTATCCGCTTACAATTAGGAGTGTCAGCGTGAAGCCACTACATAAAAATACGCCTCTCGCAAAGGCGGTTTTCAACATTTTAAGTGAAATTTCAAATATTGCGGAAGATAAATATGGTGCGCTCCCAAGTGGTACTATCAGGGCATTTATATTTGGTGGTTGTGCTGTTCATATTTATACGAATGCGAGAGGTAGTAATGATCTTGATGTTGAGCTTGAGGCGAGTCGAAGACTTGATATCAGTGAGTTAATTGTTGAATTAGATGACGCAGATTATGATGACGAAGACGGAACACATAGAACGCTTACCTTTGATGACACATTTAACCCCGCTATCCCAGATCTTCACCCAGATTGGCGGGATGACTCTATTCTCATTCAATCTGGTGAAGCAGTTATTCATATCTATTTAGTGAGCGCAGTCGATATTGCTATATCAAAATTAGGCAGATGCACTTCATATGATGTGAATGATATTGTGTCACTATACGTTGCTGAACGTTTTTCTATTGAAGCCTTTGCAAAGCGCGCTTGCGAGGCTTTATATTACAGCCCCACGCCAGACCGATTGCGTTACAATATCGCTTATGCTACACAAGTATTAAAGAGTATCTAATCCGGTTTTATCATGAAAGCGCAGCATGCATTTGATAGGTTGGTCAGTCGAGACTTTAAAGAGGCATCATCTGAAGATGTTAAGTCAGTTGCGCTTGCTGTTTGGCATGAAAACTTTGTACCTGATGTCAGCCAATTAGACGCCAGATCTGCGAGGGCTGCCAATTATTTGCTCGATAGATTAATGAGATATAACTGCGTTACCCCAGCAGAGCAAAAACAATTGCTTGATGTTGTGAATCTTTTGTCACGTCAATTTCGCATAGGAAAAACCACGGTCATGTCACATGACTGCAAAGTTGACAAATATGCGAGAAAGTGGGGATTGAAAAGTGATCTCAAGCTGATGCTCAGAGCAATGTTGCCATACCAGACTAGGCACTACAGGCATACATAGACAAAACAACCGCCATTCGGCGGTTTTTAGATTTCCTTCAATATTATAATTTGCGTCACACCTCGAAGCCAAAGCCTGAGACAATCATCGGGGAAAGAAATAAAAACGAACCGCGTCGCATTTTACCCCTGAACAATGCTAATACTATGATAAACAGTGTTTTTTGCCGAACGCTTCTTTTATGCTATAGCCATGTTGTCTACCAAAGCGAAGCACGTTTTATGAAAACATCTCTCGATCACCTGCCTGAATTTAAACAGCAAGAGCTTGCGACGATCTCGACCATTCTGCGCGATACGCTGGACGACTATCTCGAAGGTAAAACGGGGAGTAAAAGCGAGTTTCGTATCCTGAAAATCATTCTGTTCGGCAGCCACGCCAAAGGCAATTGGGTCAGTGATCCGATCAATGGTTACATCAGCGATTACGATATTCTGGTGATCGTCAACAAAGCCGATTTGGTGGAGGATTATGCGGTCTGGCAACGGGCGGAAGAGCAAATTGATCGCAAAGTAAAATCCGCGCCGCTTGGTTTGATTGTCCATGATTTGCAGGAAGTGAATGAACGGTTGCAACAAGGTCACTATTTTTTTAAGGATATTCGTGAAGAAGGGATTGAACTGTTTGCCGCAACACCGAAGCCGCTGATTGAGCCGGGGGATTTAACCGAGGCCGAAAAACGGGAGATTGCTCGCAAGCATTATGAGAAATGGCTTAAAAGTGCATCTCAGTTTTTTATTATTTATCAAGAAACGGCAGCTAAAAATTGGATTACGGAAGCCGCTTTTCTGCTGCATCAATCGACAGAACGCTTTTTGGCCTGTGTATTACTCACATGCACCAACTACTTACCCAAATCCCACAACATCGAAAAGCTGAGTAAATTGTGCGCGCAAATCGAGCCAGAGTTTAAGACGATTTTCCCACTCGACAATAAATTCCACCGTCGCAGCTTTCGTCGTCTGCAACGGGCCTATATCGAAGCCCGTTATTCAGAGCATTATGAAATCACCGTAGAAGAGCTGGTTTATCTCGAAGGGCGAGTGTTGCAGTTAAAAGCGCTGGTTGAACGGGTTTGTTTGATGCGGATTGATTCCGCCTAACCATTCATGAATGGTTTTCTTGGTTGGGTGGTTGATTTGCGTGCGGTGAAACATGCTTAAACAGTCAATTTGGTCACTGAACTCAGGGTGAAAAATCATGGACGATTTTTCAATTATCCCCTAACAAAAAATCTTGAGCAGGATGCGAATCAATCCGACCCTGATAACGCGCACTGAACCCAAAAAAGATGCTTTTGGTTCCTTTTGCATCCATCAAAAGTAACTGGGGCGCAGTCGGAGATGCTAATGAAACCGAGAAACGTAATTGCGTCCCAAACCTAATATACCCCTTTATTTCATGTTACCCCCATTCCAAACATCACTTTTTCCCTATCAGAAAACCAAATTCAAATATGACTTACAAGCCTATTTGAGTATAATTATTAATTCATATGAATATAAAATTATCAATAAGCATCCATCGATAAAACAATCACGGCTCAGCCAACAACGTCAATGAACGATCAAATCACTCAAATCTACAACCTAATGAGCCATGAATTTGCTCAAGTTGAAGGAGACTTCACTTCTCTACGAGAGTCAGATGTGAAATCCGTTATCCCTGCCGGAATGCGCTTTGCCGATTTTCTTGGACAGCTTCGTAGCGGCCATCAGGTATTACTGACGGATGTACCGTCGGTTCCGTTACTCATTCGGGATAAAGATGAATGGGGCAATTCATACTGGCGGGTCAATCCCGAGGTTGAGCCTCAGCTCGACGGGCTGGCCTACAAGGCTTATACCGCCAGAGTGGCGTTGGTCAATCATGGTATTGGTTCATCTTACTCTGGCAGCGTCAACGCTTCTGTTTATACCGAGCCTTATGTCGAACGCGAACCCGTGAAACTCACTTTAGCAGCGCGTCTGAATAAGCAACGTCAGGAGCGGTTACGGGCGTTGGATACAATCCCACTGCCTTCATCCGCATGGCAAAACGCATTTAATCAGCCACCCGTCAAACCCTCTCGTTTCGCCAAATCCGCTCTGGTGCCGAGAGGCTCGTGTGATATCGGTACACAACGAGAGTCACTTTCTGCGCTGGGGGATTATGCGGCTTATACAATTGCCGTCGGGCAGGGGATCAGTGCTGCTTCTGAAGACGCTTTTTTAACGCGCATTGGCGGTGCAGCGCTGGCAGAATTGCCGGGGCTGACGATGAAAATCATCGGGCGAGCCGGAATGTTGGCCGCATTTGTGCCGAACCAATTAGCGGACAGTACGCTCTACAGTGCAGCCGATATTCGCGGTAAAGACAGGGTTGAAACCAATATCCGCTTGGGTTTCAATACGGCAGGCCGGATTTACGGCTATCACGTCAATGGCGCGATGATTCCCAAGCGTGAAGTCAAACGGGTCGGTGAGCAGTTTGTCGTTGCGTTAGAGCCGGATGTCACCATTGAATGGGTGCCGATTAGCGGTGATTTTGGCGGCAAACCGATTCTGGTTAACCCCATCCCGGAGATGGAAAAGTTCGATATCTGGATCCATCCGCAAGCGGAGCAAGGCCAAGCATTTGATAACACTTATATCACGCCGATCGCGGATGCGGATTCACAAGACTATATTCTGACCTTTCCGGCAGAAACCGGATTACCACCGTTGTATGTGGTTTACAAAGAAAGCGCTCGTAACGAGTCAGGTGTTGTGACCGGCAACGGTGAAGATGTCACTGGCCTGTGGTTGGAAGCCGCCGGGAAAGAGTTAGGTGTACCGGTGCCGTCACAAATTGCGGATCAGCTCAGAGGCCGTGAGTTCAGTAGTTTTGACGGGTTTCGGAAAGCGTTTTGGAAAGCTGTAAGTCAGGATGAAGTTCTTTCATCACAGTTTAATGAAGGAAATCAAGAACTGATTCAAAACGGTTTTGCTCCGTTTCCTCGTTTTAAAGAGCAAGTCGGTGGTAGAGAGAAATACGAAATTCACCACGTTGAAGAGATTCAGTATGGTGGCTCGGTGTATGATGTTGATAATATGACAATTACGACACCAAAAAATCATATTCGAATCCATTCAAACAAGGGATAAATTATACAATGGGCATTGAAGAATATACGGAAACTGAATTTCTGAAATTGGTTCAGGATATAATTTCCGTAAAAGCAGGAAATGAAGAAACTCATACAAAAATGGTAAGGATGTTTTGTAAGTTAACAGAGCACCCAGATGGTTCAGACTTAATTTACTATCCAGATGATCCGGCAGATGCAACCCCCGAGCGCATTGTTGAGATTGTCAAACAATGGAGAACCTCGCAAGGATTACCATGCTTTAAGGATTGATTCGGTCTTTTATTTTCCACTGAGTCTATCGGTCAATTGAGTGATGTTTCACATCATTCAAATTAAGCACTGGGGCGCACAAGACGTCGCTGTCTCAGATTCCAGAGAAAGGCATTATGCGTCACACCTCGAAGCCAAAGCCTGAGACAATCATCGGGGAAAGAAATAAAAACGAACCGCGTCGCATTTTACCCCTGAACAATGCTAATACTATGATAAACAGTGTTTTTTGCCGAACGCTTCTTTTATGCTATAGCCATGTTGTCTACCAAAGCGAAGCACGTTTTATGAAAACATCTCTCGATCACCTGCCTGAATTTAAACAGCAAGAGCTTGCGACGATCTCGACCATTCTGCGCGATACGCTGGACGACTATCTCGAAGGTAAAACGGGGAGTAAAAGCGAGTTTCGTATCCTGAAAATCATTCTGTTCGGCAGCCACGCCAAAGGCAATTGGGTCAGTGATCCGATCAATGGTTACATCAGCGATTACGATATTCTGGTGATCGTCAACAAAGCCGATTTGGTGGAGGATTATGCGGTCTGGCAACGGGCGGAAGAGCAAATTGATCGCAAAGTAAAATCCGCGCCGCTTGGTTTGATTGTCCATGATTTGCAGGAAGTGAATGAACGGTTGCAACAAGGTCACTATTTTTTTAAGGATATTCGTGAAGAAGGGATTGAACTGTTTGCCGCAACACCGAAGCCGCTGATTGAGCCGGGGGATTTAACCGAGGCCGAAAAACGGGAGATTGCTCGCAAGCATTATGAGAAATGGCTTAAAAGTGCATCTCAGTTTTTTATTATTTATCAAGAAACGGCAGCTAAAAATTGGATTACGGAAGCCGCTTTTCTCCTGCATCAATCGACAGAACGCTTTTTGGCCTGTGTATTACTCACATGTACCAACTTACCCAAGTCCCACAATATCGAAAAACTGAGTAAATTGTGTGCGCAAATCGAGCCAGAGTTTAAGATGATTTTCCCTCTCGACAATAAATTCCACCGTCGCAGCTTCCGACGCCTGCAACGGGCCTATATCGAAGCCCGTTATTCGGAGCATTATGAAATCACCGTAGAAGAGCTGGCTTATCTCGAAGGGCGAGTGTTGCAGTTAAAAGCGCTGGTTGAACGGGTTTGTTTGGCGCGGATCTAATCCGCCTAACCATTCATGAATGGTTTTCTTGGTTGAGTGGTTGATTTGGATTGGGTGAAACATTTTTTGAAGCTAAATGAGTCACTGAACTCTGGAACGTTATCGCGCATCAAACCACTGCATCATAATTTCCACTGATTGTTAAAACGCTGCAATTTTGTACAAATCTTATCCATATCAAAAAAATGTCATGTTTATGTCAATTTTTTCTGGCGATTTTCTGCAACTTATTCAATGCTATGTACGGTGTTTCGATGCTTATTCGAGAACAAATGGCGCTTATACGAGATGTATATGGTGGTGGGAATGTTAGTCAATCATTTGTGAGCAAATTAGACAGCGTTGTACTGTGATTTCTGATGTAATGATATTTTTTACTGGTGTTTTTTCTGTATTTTCATGCGATTAGGACAGAAAATCATCGAGTGTCAGTAAGTTATACAGAAGTATTCCTATAGAGTGATTCTGTATAATAAATTGTTAAATGTCTTTCGGCTAATGTACACCAATCAGGAGGAGCAATGGCTCTGCAAATAACTGATGTAACAATCAAAAATTACAAATCATGTATCAATACTAGTTTACAGCTTTCAGGGCTAACTCCTTTAGTCGGTTATAACAACGCAGGCAAATCAAATTGTTTATCGGCTCTACAATGGTTACTTCGAAAGTCGAGTTTATCTGAACAAGATTTCAATGATCCTGCCAGTCCAATTGAAGTTGAGGCAGATATTCATGGAGTATCTCAGGCTTTGTTAGATATCATGCCTGATAAGCAGAAGAAATCGATAGAGAAGTATGTTGATAATGGGGTACTCAGTATTAGGCGAGTCCAGCTAGTACCGGCGGCTAAAGCAGCTGATATAAAACTATCTGTAAAAGATCCCGCAACTTCCCAGTGGGTAGTTAACCCTACGGGTATAGACAATGCTATAAATGCATTGCTTCCTGAACCTATTCGTATTGGGGCAATGGAAAACGCTGCGGAAGATGCATCAAAATCGAAAAACACTACAACGATTGGTAAGTTATTAGCACAATTTATTGAACCTGTCAGACAGGCCCATGAGCAAGATCTTAACACTCATTTATCTGAAGTTAGCAGAAGAATCTCAAGTGATGGTGACATGAGGTTTGTGGAGTTTTCTAATATTGACACGAACGTAAATGCTAAGGTGACAGAGCTGTTTCCTGGAATGAGTGTAAAGTTACACTTCGAAACTCCTACGATTGATGAATTAATTAAAGCGGGTACATTAAAGGTATTTGAGGGGCAAGGTGACGGTCGAGATTTTACGTCTTATGGGCATGGTGCGCAACGCTCTATACAAATGGCATTAGTCCAGTACCTTGCGGAAGTAAAACGTAATGTTCCCGATTTAACTACTCTGTTATTAATCGATGAACCAGAGCTATATTTGCATCCTTTTGCTATTGAGCAAGTTAGAGAGGCTCTAACTTCGTTGTCCAATTCAGGTTATCAGGTAGTTATTACGACTCACTCAGCTCAGATGGTCACGCCTGAATTGGCTGAAACAACATTACTTATACGTAAAAATGATCAGCAAGGTACATATACTAGGCTACGCCTAGCAGATGCAATACAAAAGGTTGTTCCGAACTCAGTTCATCAAATGGAACAGTTGTTCAGTCTTTCTCATTCAACCCAAGTACTCTTTGCCGAAAATGTTGTTCTTACTGAGGGGAAGACTGAACTTAGACTTCTTCCCTTTTTGTTTAAGAAAGCCAGTTCGAAAACGATGGGGCAAGAGAAACGAGCGTTGGTCGCTCAAAGTGGCGTGAATGATACTAAAAAGTCATTAGAAATTTTGGTAGCAATGGATTTGCCCGCAAAAGCAATCTGCGATTTAGACTACGGATTAACAGGTGCTATCCGAGATGGTTTTGTGGGTGCTACATCACCAGAAGTACTTGCAATTAAGTCGCGTTTAGCTCAGATCGCACCTGCAAATAACATTACTCTAAATGGTATTGGTCTTCCAAAAAATAGTAATCATTGCACAGCTGCACAGGCGTTTGAAATTTTAGCAAATGATGCAGTTGCAAAACCTGAAATACAATCGTTACATAATGTACTAAAAGCACAAGGTATTTGGCTTTGGACTTTGGGGGCAATTGAGGCTCATATAGGTACTCAATCAAAGGATGAAAGTGCATGGGCACAATTTAAAAATGATGTAAATCAAAATGGTTTAGCTGCGTCATGCCCGGATCACCAGTCTATCTTAGATCTAGTTGAGTGGATACGAAACTAGACATTTAACAAAGCAAATCAATGGACGCTTAACGCTTGGTTGCTTGTTGTTTAAAGGTTTTTTGTTGCTGCAACATTGGTGAAAGCGCCACTGTTTGCGGCGTTATATTTCACGAGGGATTCGAGTGTTCAGTAGATCTAAAAAATTGAAGCAGAGCTAGATGAGCTGGTGAGTATTCATGAGCAAGGCGGGGGATTCGGTGATCCTGATGCAGTCAAAGAACATGAGCGAAAAATTGATCTACTCAAGCATAAGCAGATTCAAGAAGTCAGCAAGTCGAACAATCGTATAGCCGTTTTCAATATTGTCATCGCATTAGTAAACGTGGGCATCTTTATTTATCAGGTTTTTTACAGAAAATGAAATTTAACAAGGCCAGTCAGCAGGACGCAGCAAAGCTGCGCCTCTGCTGGCTGAGTTAGGTTCCATCATGTGCACATTTTACATATGAATATTTAAGGAAAATTATGACTGTTGTCGTTTCGTGGACCAGAAAAACGAAAACTGGGCGTGAACTCTGGATCATGTCAGATAGTAGGCTCAGTGGTGGAAAGTTTTGGGACTATGGGCCGAAAATTTTCAGCATGGGGAGAAGTGATGCAATAGTTGCCTTTGCAGGGGACACTGCTTGGACTTACCCTTTAATTTCTCAGATTACTTCATATGTCGAATCGTTTGTTAATCTGAGAGAGAGAGTTGTAGACTTTCTAGATGTTCGCAAGAAAGTAGTTAGGGTACTAAATGATTCGCTGAATTTTGTTTCTGATGCTGCCGACCCATCATTGGAAATTCCTGAATGTTCATTCATTCTCGCAGGCTACTCTGTGCGCAAACAGGATTATATAGTAAATAAGATTGTCTTTAACGCTAATAAGAAAATTTTTGAAATTAAGGCTATAAAAAAAATTCATGGTGAATTGTTTGCAATTATAGGAGACAAAGACCCAGTTAGTGCTATTGCTGGTGAAGTCTCACGGATAGAGAAAAAACATGAGGGAAAACACTTCAAACTTGACATGATCCCGTCTGACGTCTTTTTTGATGTACTGTCATCTGGAAAATTCCATGAAATTGGTGGGGCTCCCCAGATTTCAAAGATTTATCCAAATATGAATCAACAACATATTCCAGTCTATTGGCCAATGAATAAACCTCACGATGAACAGAGCATTTATCTAAGAGGGCGTGAACTTGGTGACTATGAGGCTTTGGATAATCCTTGGGTATTTGATCCAGAGTCTGGTCGGGCGTATTGGAATGACTTTTCTCCAATCAAAATGCAGGAAAAATCAAAAGCAGCGAGACAAGAAAAATTCCCGTACTTCTAATAGCCATACAAGCATTTAAGAGTGATTCCCAACGCTTGGTATTTTTCATTCCATCGTTGGGTTTCGTGTTTAAGGTGGTATGGTTTAGTTTCGTGGCCGCGCCGCTCACACCTTAATGCGGCTACATGGATTCCCCCGGTTGTCAAACATCCGCTAACTTCAAAGCGATTGGTTTTGGACTGCCGCTCTACATTCGGTCTTTATATCGATGGTTCGCAACATCGTGACCCTGATGACTTTGCGCGACTGCGGTGCCTTATTCGTTAGATGACATCTCATATGTCCGCCGCATTAACAGGCTCTCCGCTAGTGGTCTTAACCTATCTCCATCCATTGCGTCTGCTATGACCCGGTGGGTGTACTCTTGTGACTCTGCTTGGATTAATGGTTACTTAAGCCGTGTAATTTTCATATTGTGTTTGGTTGTGCAATAGCGACCAGATTATTCGAGCATTTTTGGCGGCTAGAGCGACAATGGCTCGATTCATTCCCCGTCGCTCTAGGACCCCTCGACACCACTGGCTGAGCCTATCTTGCTTGTCGCCTAAATTCGCGATGACGGTTCGAGCACCATGGACAAGCAAGGTCCGTAGATACTTGTCTCCGTGTTTGGTTATCCTGCCGAATCTAGTTTTGCCGCCCGTCGAATATTGTTTAGGAACTAGCCCCAACCAGGCAGAGAAATCTCGGCTTTTATCAAACTGTGAGCCATTGCCAATCGAGGCTAAAATGGCGGTTGCGGTTTGAGGTCCAAATACCTCTGACTTTCATAATACGCTGGACGTTATCGCTCACCTTTGCAAAGGAATCGAATACTTGTTCAGTATCCGCAATACGTTGGTTGAGTTGTTCAAGATGGTCGTAAGCGTCAGCAATAACGGTTCGAGCTAAGTGTGGGAGTTCGTTTTCAGCCACTTCCAACATGAGAGGCACTTGTTTCATTAAAGAAGAGCGTCCGACTGGAATAATGAGACCGAATTCAGAAAGTAATGCTCGTATACGGTTCATTAAAGCGGTGCGTTCGCGAACCCAATGCTCACGCATTCGATGAACAGACAGTATGGCTTGTTGTTCAGGAGACTTTACAGGAACGAAACGAGTCGATGCATGTTGGACGGCTTGGCAAATAGCAACGGCATCATTGAGGTCATTTTTGCCTTTAGTTCTATGGGGAACAACATACTTAACTGCCATAATACGAGCATCATGACCTAATTTATTAAGCGTTCTTGCCCAATAATGTGCACCACCACACGCTTCGAGTCCTATACGCATAGGTGGCATGTTTGCTATCGTAGTCAGTAAGTTAGAGCGGGTAACGGATTTATGAAGAATCACTTTATTTTTCGAGTTAACGACATGGATACTGAAATGGTTTTTCGCTAAGTCGATACCGCCAAAATAAGAATAATCAGACATGGTGCCTCCGGTTCTAATAAGTACCACGTAAGTGTGGCAGATCCTCGGGAGGGGGAATCCATGTCATTCGTTATGCCTTTTGGGAGAAAATATGCAGTTTTACCAACCAGATGAATATCTGGCATCTTGTGAAAACCTCTACCGTAAGTACGAACTTGAGATAGCGGCTTTACTTCCAGACGCAACAATTGAGCATATTGGAGCTTCTTCTATCCCTAATACTATATCTAAGGGAGACTTGGACATACTTGTTGGTGTTAACGGTAACGAGCTAGAGGAAGCAGTAAAGTTACTTTCTACTTTAGGTTTCAATGAAAAATCCAATACGCTAAGAACTCCAGAGCTTTGCATGCTGGAAAATAGCTCAGGTGAAGACGTCGCTTTCCAAGTCGTAGCGAACGGCTCAGAATTTGACTTCTTTGTGAGGTTTAGGGACAAGCTCCGCGAAAGCCCTGAGTTGGTTCAACAATACAATGAGCTCAAAATGTCTTGTACAGGTTGGTCTCACGAAGAGTATCGTCGAAAAAAGTCAGCTTTTATTGAGCGCGTTTTAGGACAGGCATAACAAGTTATTATCCATACAAGTCACTGCACACGGAAAAATTAATCGCTACGCTCCTAATTTTCCGGTGAGCAAGGCATTAACCATCAAGGAGAGATATGTCTGGGTTCAAGCTTACTAAGGAAATCATAGGTCTTTCAGTGTCTAGCATTTGGGATGTTGCGAAGCTTGAATGGTCATTGGCGCAAATCTATGAAGCCGATGAGCCTGAGCGCTGTTTGTGCGGCCATTTTCCAATTATTGAAATATGTGTTTTACAGAATAAGCAAAATAAAAACCAAGCAATTGTAGGTAATTGCTGTGTTAAAAAATTTATAGGCCTACCTTCTGACAAAATATTTCAAGCGGTTAAACGTGTCCGTAAAGACAATGAAAAGTCACTTAATGTGGAGGCCATAGATCATGCTTATAGAAGCGGCTGGATTAATGAGTGGGAATATAATTTTTCTATAGATACTATGCGTAAAAGAAACCTATCAGTAAAACAGCTAGGAACACGCAAAATAGTTAATGAAAAAATGCTATTCAACATGCGTCGCGCCAATCAAAATGGTTAACAAGGCCAAGCAACATCAGCCACTGCGTGGCTTGGGCAGCCTTGCGGCCGCGCTTTTTGTGCATGGCTTTGCCTTCACTACAAAGCTGCACGTGTTGGCAGCGTTAGCTTTCTAAGGAGAATATTATTACTATTATCGATGCAATAACAATCTTAGCAGGGGTGTTAATTTTAATCATCCCTTGTGTACTTTGGTTCGTATCACGGATAAACAATAAATCTAGATTGGTATTATTTACTGCTTCTATTGTATTAATTATAATAAGCTCATTTTTAACATATAGATTTCTTTTTTTGCAAGATATGGCTAGTGAAATAAAAGAAAGCAGAATATATGAAATAAATAACTTGAAATCACAAATTAAGATGTTGAACTTGGAAATTGATAAATTAAAAGAAGAGAAAGAGTCATTTTTAATTATTTATTCTCAGAAAAAACAATTTGAAAATGAAATAAAACATAAGAAGAAGATTTTAGAACAATCTAAAGATTTAGTTCATCGTTTGCACATTATAAATTTATTGATTGCTTTTTTTGGTTTTAGTGTTGCAGTGAATTATATATCCAAGATTACATCAGAAAATGATGTGGCGACGAATGTATATGAGATACCAAGAGATATATACTCTCGTATAGAAAAGATTGAGTTCAAAATTAATTTTTTGTCAGTTGTATTACTCTTAGTATTAGTTATGCAGATAGTGTTGTTTTTCAAAAGCTAGCAAGACGCATAAATGTCCGGCGCATGCGTTTTTAAGTTTTGTTGTTAGTTAAGTGAATGTGTTGCTTAGCTCAGCGTTGAGGCTGTAGGATTTCTCGATTTCTAGCGGATTTTCCATGTTTTTGTCGTCATTTATCTTGCCGAGAACGGCTTAAATGCCACGCGATGATAGTGGCCTTTATCATGACAAGGAAAGAGACAGCGGCAAGATGGGAGTTAAGCGGTTTTTTTCTTTGATTTTAGAGGTTTTACCCTCTATTTAATGTGATTTCGTAGTTTTTCTATATTGTGAAGCATGCTAAACATCGCCCATTGGGCGTTTACTTTTTCTCTTCCTCTCAGCGTAAACTGGTTCATTTGTTTGTTGACAGTGATGTTGCCAAAAACAGGTTCAACACATCCAAGCCGTTTACTGTATTGCCGCCTCCCTTCAGAGCTATCGATTTTGTCTTTCATTGCTTGCATGTGGTCAAAGTCTTTGGTGTTTTTGTAGATAAAGAAAACTTGTCGGCCTTGCTGTTTACCCAGCGATTTTCTCATGCACTGAGATTGAAGAGCACAGTGTCGGCAATCATTCAAGTAGCCGCAAAACTGAGCGCCACGCTCTCCGCTTATTACGGCATTTTTACTGCTAAGGCGCATCATCTTCCCTGCAGGGCAGCGGCAAGTTAGGGCATCTTGGTCGAACTGAAACATGGTAATGGGGTAACAGGTTTTTCCTGTTTTGGAGCGTTTTTTTCGCTTCTTTGCCTGCTTGGTCTGATAGGTTTCACTGTTTTGGAACAGTGGGTTACGGCTCCGAAAAGCAGTATCGGTGACATAACAGTCGTATGGCGTTTCGGATAAAAATTTGAGGTTAGCTTTGCTGTGGAATCCACTGTCTGCGGTGAATTTGGTTATGGTTGAATGAGTCTTTGGCAGTTTATCCAATTGAGCTTGCAACGCAAGCACAGCAGGTTTCAATTGTTGGCGAGAAACTTTCCAATTTTACTGGCACTTTTATCCAGCTTCTGTTTTTGTTTTAAGTCTTGTTCGATAATCTCATTCGGGAGCGAATCTTGGTTTTGGTGACGTTCAATAATACGTTGGCTTGCGCGTTGTAGCTTTTCTTTTTTACGCTGCAATTCATCGTGTGTGCCACTCCATTCTTTACTGGCATTGGATGAGATTTTACAGCCATCAATAGCAAACATATTACGGCCGATGAGGCCTTGTTCATCACATATCATCAGAACTTGAGTAAACAAGGGTGCAATGGTGTCTTTCATGTTAGCGATGAAGGCTGAGATGGTGGTGAAGTGTGGTCTTGCATCACCAGAGAGGCACATAAAGGTGACATTGTTGATGCAGGCTCGTTCAATACGTCTGCTCGATAACATACCGAGGGAATAGGCGTAAAAGATAATTTTAAGCATGATAGAAGGTTGATAAGCGGCTGCGCCACGTTTCTCGTTATGATAAAGCGCATCA
This sequence comes from Vibrio spartinae, assembly GCF_024347135.1. NCBI lineage: Bacteria > Pseudomonadati > Pseudomonadota > Gammaproteobacteria > Vibrionales > Vibrionaceae > Vibrio > Vibrio spartinae. The sequence continues at coordinate 82,473 of NZ_AP024908.1, forward strand.
AATAGAGATAAATCTAAGTGTTTATCGACGATGTGAGAAATGGCGTACTCAATGGTTCCCGGAATTAATTGCTCATCAATGATGACAGGGACAAACATGTTTTGGTTTGAGCGATCGGTTTTAAAGTTGGGCATGACCGTATCTCAATGTGAATAATGTAGATTAGATCACAAGGAGTTAATGCGTTCAAGCTCATATCGTGATGAAATAGAAGTAGGATCAGAATTGGGAACGGGTGAGGGAGAAATCCTACAGGCTCGTTAGTCGTAAGTGGTTTTAACTCTAGCTGTGATTAGTAATGTGAGATTGTAATGAAAGACACAGGTAAATTCCGTTTAATTATATTAATACTTACTTTCACGACCGCGATTACGACATTTGCAGCGAATTTTAGCACTTTAGTCGTAAACTATAAGAAAACGGAGATTTTTGTCCTTTCTATTACAGAACGTATTTTAGGAAAGGGAGGTGATTCAGTGGATGAGTCGGAGGAGAACTCATTTCCCGAAGTTAGTGATGGCGCTATGTCTGGAAAACTAAAATATATGCCATCATATTCGAGTAATGCACAGCCAAGCTTTAAAGGAAATGAAGAAAAAGAGAATGAGCTAAATCCCTGCAGATTTGGTTTTAGCTCAAACACGCCCATTAATTGTCTGTTTGAGGAACGTAATGAAAAATAAGATCTTCGCCATCATCTTAGGTGTTGCTTTTTGTAAGTCAGTTGCTGCCTGTGAACTGCCAGATTCTATAGAAAAAATTGGCGATATTGAGGCTGCCCTAAAATGCCTGGAAAGCAGAATGTCAAATCTAGAAAATGAACGGGGGAATGGAAATGTTGATGTTGTTACTCAGCTAGGTAAGAAAATGACATTCTCGTCTCAACAATCTGTAGAGCAATCCGGGATTGTTTTCGATGTCATAAGCTGCAAAAAGTCAAGGCATGTAAATTGTGAAATTAGAATAACTAGCTTGGATTCAGATTTGGTTTTCGAGTTAGATAAAAATTCCAAGATATTTGATGAGTCTGGCTTCGAAAGCACAGTGAAACACGCAAACGTAGGGGGAGTAGAGTCAAGATTTCCTAAATATGCAGAGGTCCATAAAAGACTAATCTCAAATATACCAACTGTTGTAAATTTGCAGTTCCCTTTGCCAAACGCTAACTCAACTGCGATTTCCGCAATTCGATTGGTATATGAGTTGAATGATAGCAAGGATATTGTTGTATATGTGCGAAACGTGTCTTTTTCAAAATAACGACTAACACATATGAGCCTTCTGCCTGTCAATAGACGAATTTAACTAATCCGGCTTTTGTTAGTCAGATCAACAAATGCATTTACTTCGTCTGTCATACGGCTGTTAATCATCGTTTACAGCAAACACATATAGAGGCTCTCTTATTACGGTCTTACCGCAGCCTGTCATTTTTCATTCCATTGAAAGAGCAGGGGCACTAGACATTTATCGGTTAACCCTAAGATGGCACTACTCAAGTTCAGGTGCTTTATGTACAGTTAGTTTCAGGCTCATTTAAGGTGTAAACGATTTTGTTGATTGTATTGAGTGCGCGACAATAAGGTGTCTAATCAAGGCGACGTAGCTTACGTTGATGGCACAGTGATGATGAAAAATGAAATCATGCTTCATTGACCGCATTATTCACAGTGGTGCTCGCTTTTATCTAATTAGACGTTCAGCTCACCTTATTGCGCGACTTATCCTTTTAAGAGTCGTTGTTCATCAAACCCGTTTTGTTTTTCAGCATGAAATAGACGCAGCGTCCAAGTTTATGCGCCAGTGCAGATAACGCTTTAGCTTTACTCATTCGTTTCTGTAATCGATTAAGGTAGTTACGGGCTTTCTCGTTACCGCGTAAATACAGCACGGCTGCTTCAGAGAAGGCCCATTTAAGATGGACATTACCGATTCGATTTCCCTGAGTGCCGTAGGTTTTTCCCGTTGATTCGGCTTTGCATCTAACTAGGCGGGAATAAGACGCAAAATTTTGAACGGATTCAAATCGGGAGATATCATCAATTTCATATAAAATAGTAAGTGATAATATTTTGCCGATACCGGCAACAGTTCTGAGCCGCTCAAGATAAATAGGATTGTGGACTTTCGCTTGTTGTTCAATAAACCATTCAACTTGCGCGAGCTCTTTTGCATAGAAATCAAGGATGGACATATCCATATCGATATTGCGCTGAACAATCGGGTCTTGGAATTGCGCTCGGAGTTTTTGTCTGGCGGAAATATTTTTTAGATTAAGTTCGGTCGCGGGTAAGTTGTACTGACTATTGGTATTCACCACATGGCCCCGCTTCATAAACAAAATGGAGTGTGGCAGAGGGATACTTAGTTTGAAATTGACGGGCAAACTTTTTAATAGCCACCTTAGAGCTTGATATACGCCCGAAATGAATAGGTGTCGTTCCGCGCTGCTCCTCGATATAGGCGATTTCAATAAACTCTTTATGAGTGTCCAGCCCTATAAAAACTATGCTATGTTCAATCATGCTAGCTTCCATGATTTAGTTGTTGACACACTAATTATGGATCTGGTTTTACACTAACCCACGGAATTGGAGGCTAGCCTCGTGGGGAGTCATTATGTCTATGTTCAAAGGAAAAGGAAGTATATGAATAAGTATGTGGCAATTTTGTCTAAGAAAAATAGACAGTTATTCAGCGATGAACTTTTACGTAAGCATGTAAGCTATCTTAAGGCCCAAGAGAAGTCTGGAGTTTTGGTGTTATGCGGTCCGTTTTCGGACAATGATTCAGCAATTCAAGTAATAATGTCAGATAGCTTAGAGGCAGCTAAGGAAATTGTTCAATCAGATCCATTTGTAAGTCAGGGCTATTATGGTGAGTTGGTGGTAAAAGAATTAATAGAAGCAAACGCCATGAATAACTGGTTAATAGCAGATCCGCAAACAGAAGCTAATCGTGCTAGCTCACAAACGTAACAAAAGCAATTATCAGACAAACTAATCGCTTAGGCTCTAGTTTGCTGCTGTTGCTAGCGTTAGCCATCAGAGGATACAAGACGCTCAAGCAGACGCATAAATGTCCGGCGCATACGTTAGTTTTGTTTTGTTGTTAGTTAAGTGAATGCGCGGCTTCGCTCAGTGTTAGGTAAATAGGAAGTTATGAGTCAAAGGATTATTGAAGTCATTGATTATCAGCCGCAGTGGGTTGTCGATTTTGCTAGAGAAAAAGATCTAATCAGTTCTGTTCTAACCGCCGCTAATATTCATGCAATACATCACATAGGCAGTACATCGGTTAAAGGATTATGTGCTAAACCAATTATCGATATCCTTTTGGAAGTAAAAAGCCTTGATACATTAGATGATGAATCAGAAAATATGGCTTCTCTGGGATATTTGGTGAAGGGAGAGTTTGGTATCAAAGGTCGCCGTTATTTCCAAAAAGGCGGAATACAACGAACTCATCAAGTCCATGCATTTTTAGCAGATTCGCCAGAAGTTAAAAGACATCTCGCATTTCGAGATTATTTAAGAGCGTTCCCAAATATTGCGTTCAAGTATGGAGAAATAAAAAAGGCGGGTGCAGAAATTTGTAACAATGACATAGATGTTTATATTGATTACAAAAATAGCTTTATAAAAGAATATGAAGCAAAGGCAGTCCGGTGGAAATTTACATAACAAGAGGCCATGCCGTCAAAATGGAGAAAACATGGAAGTTCGATTCTTAGAGAAAAATTCTGATTATGAATCAGCCCTAGAGGTAATGTTACAACTTCGCCCAAATTACAATGTAGATACTTTATCTCGTCAGATCGATAAACAGCAATTGAATGGTTACAAAGTCGTTTATGTTAAATCATCAGAAGGTGTACTGGCCGTAGCAGGATTTAGTGTCGGTGAGAAGCTAGCTTGGGGTAAGCACATTTACATTGAAGACTTGGTGACTAACTCTCAATTTCGTTCGCGTGGCGTTGGAAAATTCATAATTGATTGGTTTAAAACGTACGCCTTAGAAACTGGCTGTGAGCAAATTCATCTGGATTCTGGTGTTCAGCGTTTTCCCGCACATAAATTCTATTTACGCGAAGGTTTCAATATCGCGAGTCACCACTTTTCAATGGTTGGGGTTCAAGATGGGTAATAAACGAGTATGACGTCAATCGTTAATGTTTCACTATCTTCCCAACACTTGGCATTTTAATCTAATTCCAATAGATCCCTAAACCAAGAAAATCATTCACGGGAGAATGGTTTTCTTGGTTGGGTGGTTTGAATTGGGTGAAACATTTTTTGAAGCTAAATGAGTTACTAAACTCAGGAATGTCATCGCGCACTAAACCACCGCATCACAATTTCCACTGATTGTTAAAACGCTGCAATTTTGTACAAATCTTATCCATATCAAAAAAATGTCATGTTTATGTCAATTTTTTCTGGCGATTTTCTGCAACTTATTCAATGCTATGTTGGTGTTTCGATGCTTATTCGAGAACAAATGGCACTTATACGAGATGTTCCGAATGGTGGTAGCACTGGTGAATCATTCGTGCGCAGATTAGACAGCACAATGCTGTGATTTCTGATGTAATGATATTTGTTACTGGCATTTTGTCTGTATTTTCATGCGATTAGGACAGAAAGTTCATCGAGGGACGGTAAGTTATACCGAAGTATTCCCATAGAGTGGTTCTGTATAATAAACTGTTATGCGTTTCAGTATAATTGAAAGTTTAATAGGAGTAGTAACATGGGTAAAAATAGCAAAGCCAAACGAGATAAAAAAAAAGAAAAAAGCGCTTAAAGGTTCACCGCAAAACTCTACAGGTACAATGAATATGCCAGAAAGCTCCGAAGAAGCTATGCGTATGAATCAAGAAATTGAAAAATTATTTAATCCAAATGATTTAACAACGCCTACTGAAATTGATGACAATATTACAGCCTTTTGTAAGGCTATTAGTGATAATGCGCCTGTTTTATTAAATGTTGAGCCTGAGAACTGGTCGAGGCAGTCATGTTGTGATCTTAATGTCAAAAAGTACATCGAAGAACATGGTGGGAAGATCCTTTTTGGATATAAAGTTTGGTATAACAAACCTAATTATATAGAGGGTGAGCGCCATGCTGTTTGGCAGGCAGATGATGGTACATTGAAAGATGTAACGTTTAATGCAGATGGTGAAATGGAGGTTCTTTTCATACCGGATAGAAGTGAAATGCAAACCTCTTTGGAAGCTAATAAGCAAAAAATTCGTTGGGGTAAGACATCAAAGGTAAAGAGTCTGATTCAGCTCTATGAGCAAGCAGAAAGCATGATTCCTATGCAGCACATGGCTGATGATGTTGCTTGGGCTACCGCTATAACATATGAACAGTGGCTAGCTGGTAAGCGTATGTCAAACATGACCCTCCAAACACACGGCTAACAAGCACATTAAATTCGCTCCCTATCGGTCGCCGGACACGCAAAAAAACTCGCGCCGTTTATGTTGACGTTATGCACCACCTTAAATTCGAGTCTTAAATATGGATGAAAATCAAAAGCTAGATGCCGAGTGGCTCGCGCTTAATGCCTTTCGAGGGATGACAAAGATCGCTTCGCATGGGGATATGGAAAGATCGACTTACGATGCCGCACTAGATTTGGGCGGTGAGCTATATCCTGAATTGCTAGGGCCTGACGTCAGTATTCTTAAGAGTGAACGCGAGAGCGATATAACTAAAGAATATCGTCAAAAGGCAAGATTGAAATCTATCAAAGACAATATACCGGTGACACCTCTTGCTCTTGCCATGGAGGATATAGAAGAACATGAAGGGCTATTAGAAATAGCAAAACAAGAGAAAGGTAAGAATCAGAGAGTAGATCAGCTCCAAAGAAGACTTGGAATGCTAAATAAAGCCAGAAAAGAGCTTGAGCCTAAATCACATTCAGAGAATCAGCTAATTTTTCGAGACGCCTACAATGTTCAAAGAGACGTCAAAGCTTTGGAGTCCGGCCAAGGTTATAGAGATTTTGAATTGCCCAACTCTAATATTCTCCGTGTTCGAGTGCTACATCCCGACAGCCCAGAACATATTACAGGCTCCGATATCATATACGAAAGGCATTCGCCAAAAGAGGATAAGGTGAGCATTGTCGCTGTACAATACAAAATATGGGAAGATAAAAAACTTTATCTTTCGGATCAAAGGATGATCGATCAAATTGAAAAGATGAAATTATTCTTGTGTGGAGACTGTTCATTATTCTGTGTCACGCCCATTTTTATAAATCCAGATATGGAGTGAGTCTGCCTTCAAAGTGGATGCTGAGCTGAGACAGTGTCAGGTTCCAGTTCTGCACCGGATGCGTCCACTTTTCACTGGCTTTCAACATACCTGCATACAACAGCTTGAGCAAGCTGGTTTCATTAGCAAAACCGCCCTTGGTTTTGGTCAGTTTGCGGAACTGACGATGTACCGCCTCAACCGCATTGGTGGTGTAAATGGCTCTGCGGACCTGTTCGGGATATTTGAAATACACCGATAAGTTCTCCCATTTATTGCGCCATGACTGAATCACCAGCGGGTATTGTGGTCCCCATTTGGCTTCCAGCTCATCCAGCTCATGTTCGGCAGCTTTAAGGGTTGCCGCTTTATAAACACATTTTAAATCCGCCATAAACGCTTTCTGATTTTTGCTGGCGACATACTTCATCGAGTTACGGATTTGATGGATAACACAGAGTTGGACTTCAGTCTGCGGGTAAATGGTTTCAATCGCCTGAGGGAACCCTTTGAGGCCATCGACACAAGCAATACAAATATCTTTGACACCGCGATTTTGTAAGTCGGTCAGGACACTGAGCCAGTAATGCGCGCCTTCGGCATCAGAGAGATAAATCCCCAGCAGCTCTTTTTTTCCTTCGATATTGAGTGCAAGGATGGTGTAAATGGCTTTGGAAACAAAGCGACCGTTTTCCTTGATTTTGTAGTGAACGGCATCAAGCCAGACGACCGGATAGACGGGGTCTAAATCCCGCTCCTGCCATGCTCTGAGCTCAGGGATAAGACGGTCGGTGATGGCGTTAATCGTGCCATTGGAAACGCTGATACCATACATATCCAGCAGATATTCCCGGATATGTTGATAGCTGTTGCCAAGGGCAAACAGGGAGAGGACATTACGTTCCATCTCATCGGTCAGTCGGGTCTGGTGCTTCTTGACAGTTTGCGGGTCAAAAGAGCCATTTCGGTCACGGGGCGTTTCAAGTTCAAATTCCCCGGATGAGGTTTTAACGGTTTTGCGGGATTTTCCATTTTTGCGATTGTCGGGCTCAGCTTCAAGGTGCTGTTCGATTTCAGCCCCGAGCGCGGCTTCAGTGATTTGCTTAATCAACGGGGTGAGCAAACCGTCTTTGCCGTTGAGGCCCTGACCGGATTGCAATGCTTTGGCAAAAGCTTGAATATCAATTTCGAATTTATCGTCAGACATAAGGTGTCATTTCCTTTTTGGTTCAGTTTAAAGAAATGACACAGAAATTTGAACACTACCGAACGAATAGAAAAATCATACTCCTCTAATTCTCGATTGATATCCTCTAGATGTTCAGCCTTGAAAGTATTCTTCTGCTGTCGGTACTCATTTTTCAGTTGATAGCGCTGTGGTTGCTCAACTGTAGCTTCGTACATAGCTCTAACGTATTGGCTGTTCGCATACTCACTGTTTATTTGAGTGCTATCAATAGATAAGTACTTTAGAAACTTTCTGTAACCCGAATATGCTTCTCCGTTAAAGGTTGTAAACTTGGTAATGTAAAATTCAAAAGGAAAATTGTCTCCTTCAGCTTCTAGTACTTGTTGAATCTCTGAAGTTAACTCTTCATTAGGTTCACAAATTAGCTGAAGTCCATCTGCATTTTCGTTGTCACTATTAGTTGCACCATTTAAGTCTGGATTACCAGTATCATTCAAGAATAGCTCGATATGCATTATAGGAAGGTCTTCGATGTTTTTATCTCCACCCAAAAATGAAGATACTTCGTCTGCATTAAGCAATGACTCGATACTATAGCTCTCTACTTTGCTCCTGCTACCACTTAGAACAAGTTCAATAGCAGTTAAAATTGTACTTTTGCCTGCTTCATTGTCACCAATCAAGATACTTCTGCTTGGATCTAGCGGGATTTCATACTCTTTGAATTTTTTAAAGTTCTTAAGTTTTACTTTTACTATATGTGTCATTAGATTTTCACCTACTGAATCGCCACCACGCCAATAATCACTTTGTAGCATAAGAAAAAGTAGGTCAAATCACTGTGTAAAGAAATGAGAGTCTACACAGCAACAGCTTAAAATGGGGCAGAAATGTTTCAGCCAATTCTGGCTGAAACGAAAATGGCCAAATTCACTATACCACTACCGAACTAGCAACCGAAACGTTGTTTTGGTAATAATCATTCATGTTATTCCTCACTATTACATCTGGAACCGAAAGAAATATTACGCCATACATCACTGACAGCAAAAAGCAGAACGAGGAACCAAGCGGCGCTTTTTACTGTCCGAGTGCAGTGATTATTATACTATTTTCACAAAAGTAACTTCTTAAATGCAGAAACAATTAGCTTCTCTCTTTGCTCAATAAACTCTTTGAAGTTTTCAAGTGATAGATCAATATCAGGTATGTAATTCCTCTCCATGTAAGCTTTTCTTTCATCCTTATTTGGATACTTTTCTTTGATCCAAACTTCAAAATCTTTTCCTGATTTTTCTTGATTGGGCACGCCCTCAAGCAACTGAATATTTGCCAAATAGTTATAATTATCAAGATAAAACTCAATATCTTCTTCTTTTATACCACGTTTTTTTAACCGCTTTGCCGTAAAAAGCTTCTTAGGGAATATATGGTCCTGATGGAACTTATTTCTAAAATCAAGCGATGGGTAGAGGAACGCCAATACTGAATATGTATAAGCCTGAGCATATTGGTAATAAAGGAGATTTTCTATTTCATCATCATCAAATGATATTGCTTTCGTACTCCCCTTCAGTTTAGATATTATTTCATCAAAGGGGAAACCATTTTCTGATTTATTTATTACTTCACGGACTGGTCTTAGCACGTTATCTGGTTGACCACTAAATGTTCTTTTCAAAAGAACCATCACGAGCCACTTAAATATTTTTACTCTATCAGTCTCATATTTTGAAGATTCTGAAAAATTATCTGGACTACCTATTTTGTAAAGATATGTAGCTATTGGAATAAGTGCATTATTCGATGTCAATGTGTCTCTGTGGTACCCAAGGCAAGATAGAAGAATTACGGAAGATTTAATTGCTTTTGTAATATCATCCCATTGTTTTTCAATGGTGCGCATGTTTTCTTGATTGAAGTTATCGACATTGAAGGCTATATCTTTGAAGCCTGATAGAATCAAGCAGTTCTTTAAAACAAAGTCTTTATTAATATTAAACCCATCACCAACTGAATTAATTTCATCAACAAAAGATGTTATTTCTTCTCTTGCATCTTTTTCTTTCCATTGTGCGGTTGCGATAGAAAGTAGCAGATCTGAATAGCTTAGTTGTGTACCACCACTATTGACGCGAATAAAAATATTCAAAACCTTATCTAGGCTCTCTCCTTTCTCCAGGAAAAAATTTATTGATTTATTTTTCTGTATGATTTCATACAGTTTGAAAAGCGTTTTGTTTGCATACCTAAATTTTTCTTTACCCAGTTCTGAAATATCATTTTCTAGTAGGTAATCATTAACATCCACTGCTTCTGTTAAGTTAAGAATATCTCCTACGACAAACCAAACATGATTTTCATCAGTTTGCTTGTACTCTTTTTTAGTTAAAAACCGAAAATCATACTGTAGATCACTATCCTTTGATGGAGAAACTAAATTTAAGCACAGCTTTCTTTTGGGGAATGCAGAGTCATTGTCCCATCGTTTGCGAGGCAATTTGTAAGCATATGTCCCCTTTAGTCCGATGTACAATGAGGTAAGCCGCTGCTGTCCATCGAGAATAGCTGTAATTCCACCTTCACCATCAATATTTGCTTTTGGGTTATGACTATTATCTCTTTCGTGATATTCACGAACAAACTCATAAAACTGATAGTTTTTTATATTTTTCTTTTCAACCTCCCAAAACAAGAATGAACTTATTGGGTAGTCTCTCATTAGAGAATCAAAAAGACGCTCAATCTGGTATGTATCCCAGACAAATTCCCTTTGAATAGCGGGAAGGAGATAATCCTTTTTATGAATGCTCTCTATTGCTTCTTTAATCGTTATTGGCTCTACAAACGCCATTCATAATCTCCCTTTTGATTTTTGTCGCATAACAGTGTCTTTTCAGCATATATTGTCTTTTTTATATTTTTAGAAAATAAAGACACAACGCTAGCAACATACTGTTCTATGTGTCTTATTCTTCCTTGCACTCACAAATTGCAGAACATGTCTGCATAGCCGTAAGTATTCAACTATGCCCATAATCTGCTATTAGTAAATGTAGGTCAAGTACTGACAAGTGAAAGAAGTCAAGAGGCTGGTGCTAGCTGATTTTGGGGCTTAAACAAGTTACCACCTTTTTAATCATCAAAACCCTCTCTCAAACAATACACCTACGATGCCCAACATGTGATTCAGTCGCGCGAGCTGGCCGGTGGTGCGGTGTTCCGCTGGGAATGGCAGGGCGAAGGGAAGGATGTTCGGGCGGTGCGCCAGTACAGTAACCTGACGCAGGTCGATACCCGCTATGACTGGGATGAAGATGCCGGGACGGTGACGCTGACCAACAGCGACGGCTCGCAGCAAGTTTACCAGCATGATGACAACGCGCGGCTGATTAAAGAAGTGGACGGCAGCGGCGGGGAATACCTCAAGGCCTACGATGACAAAGGGCGGTTGACCCAAGAGACTGATGCGCTCGGCAATGTCACCGAATCGGTGTACAACGATGCCGGTGAGCTGATTGCTAAAGTCGAGCCCAATGGTTTAACCACCCATTTCAGCTATAAAAACGGTTTACTGGCTCAGGTGCAGCAGGACAAAGCGGTGTGGCGTTACCGGCATGACCGCTGGGGTCATATCACCGAGCAGAGCGACCCGCTGGGCCATACCACCACTTATGATTACAACGACCACGGCCTGATTGAGAAAATCACCTATCCGGACGGTGGCATTCACCAACTGACATGGAATCGCAACGGTCATCTGGTCGATGAGACCACCCCGCAGGGGGAAGTGATTCGTTACCGCTACGATATTCTGGGGCGGTTGCGGCTGCGTCATGACAGTCAGGGCGTCACCGAGCTGTCGTATGACCGCAGCGGGCGGTTGACCAAACAGGTGTTGCCGGGCGGTCAGACCCGCTTTTATGAATACAACGCCTATAACAAGGTCACCAAGTTCACCGATGAGCAGGGCAGAGCCACCACCTACGATTATGAGTTCCCGCTGCATCTGGTGACGCAGAAGACCAACCCGGACGGCAGTACGCTCCAGTATCGTTATGACAACCCGTTCCACTTTGTCAGTGCCATTATCAATGAGCGCGGTGAGCACTATCAGATAGACTACCTGCCGACCGGCCATGTGCAGCGGGAAGTGACGTTTGACGGGCGTCAGTTTGTCTATGAATATGACGCGCACACCCAACTGACGGCAAAAACCGAAATCGGCAGTGAAGGCACCGAGCTGACGACCCGTTACGCGTATGACGCACAGGGCAAGCTGATTGAGAAAACCCTGCCGGATGAATCGACAGTTCAGTACAGCTATGACTTACTCGGCAATCTGACTGGTGTGGATGACGGCCGCTGGCCGCTGGTGTATGCCTATGATGTGCTGGGCCGGTTGACCACCGAGCATCAGGGCTGGGCAACCTCCGGTTATCGTTATGATGCGCTGGGCCACATCACGGCTCAGTTACTGCCGGACGGGCAGCAGCTTGACTATGACTTCCAACATGGGCGGCTGCATCAGGTTAATCTGAACGGTCACTGCCTGACACAACACCACTATCAGGTCAGTGGTCTGGAAACCCGCCGGACGCAGGGGGCGCTGAGCAGTCATTTTCAGTATGATGAAACCGGTCGCCTGACCGAGCATCGGGTCAGTCAGGCGCAGCAACAAACGTTGTTCCGCCGTTATCAGTACAACCGCTCGGGGAACTTAACGCAGGTGGAAGATAACCTGCGAGGGTTGACACAATATCACTATGACCCGTTAGACCGCCTGACGCAGGTGCGCGGCAGCCTGAGTGAGAACTTTGCCCACGACCCGGCAGGCAACCTGATACAGAGCCGACAGAGTAATGTTGAAGGGAACCGGCTGCTGTTTCAGGGGGACCGACACTATCAGTATGATGAGTTTGGTAATCTGATACAGGAAGCGCGGGGCACCAATCAGTCGCTGGTCACCCGCTATCAATACGACGGCCAGCACCGCCTGACTCACGTTGAAAAGCCCGACGGCACCCTTGCGGAATACCAATACGATGCCTTTGGCAGAAGGACCCATAAAACGGTCACTGACAAAACCGGTCACCAGACCACCACTGAGTTTTTATGGCAGGGCGACAAGCTGCTGGCCGAATCGGGTGAGCGTCATTATCAGACCTATCTGTACGAATACGGCAGCTTTAAACCGCTGGCACTGGTCACCGGTGAAGGGGCGGAGAATGCAACACCGTACTTCTACCACCTTGACCAAATCGGCACCCCGCTGGAAATCACCGATGTAGAAGGCCGTGTTGCCTGGTCGGTGGATTACCACAGTTACGGCAATGTGGCTTACCAGCGCAAGGCCGAAATCGTCAGCCCGCTGCGTTTTCAGGGGCAGTATTACGATGAAGAAACGGGTTTACATTACAACCGTCATCGTTACTATAGCCCTGACTCCGGTCGGTTTATCACCCCGGATCCAATCGGCCTCGCGGGTGGTTTAAACAATTACCAGTATGTGGTGAATCCGACGGGATGGGTGGATCCGCTGGGGTTGATGATGCGCAGAGCACTCTGTGCTTGTGAGAAACAGTTAGCGAAGAGTGGTGTAGATGGGGCTTTAACGTCTAAACCAGATTTTTATGTAGGACCATCGGGGCCGTCTTCTACGTTGCCATCAACTGGGTTCCGGTATATGGATTCATCTTTTGCAGATCAAACAATGAAATCAATGGAAGCGCCATTAAGCTACTTTGGGTTTACTGACTTTAATAGTGGAAAACAAGCAAGAGAAGCATTTCAGATATACTATGACAAAAACGATCCTTTAAATTCATGGAGTGATGCTAGGTTAAAAGGTGAGTTTGATACATTACAGCTATATGATCTTAAAGGAAAACCTCAAGTAAGGGTTCCAATGGAGGCTGGAGATCATGGCAATATTCCTGAGCCTTTTACGAGATATTACCCTGAATATGGTAAAGGTGGGGAGAGACAATTAATTCCATTTGATATGTCAAATAAGCCTATGATCAAGTTTAGAGCAGTGAAAATTATAGAAGAATAATTTATGGATAAACAAGAATTGGATAAAAATTTAATATATCTTCTGGATAAGTACTATTCTGATGAAAAGAGAAAAAGTCATCTTATCGATGAAGTTAAAAATAGTAAAAATCCTATTGCAAAATATATATTGCATGAAATGAGAAAAGATTCAGTGAAAGTCGATAATGAGCTTGATGGTCGATTGATCAAAGAAATATTCTTTCATTTTGGTTGATAATCCAACAAAAATACTCTAATCCAGTTCACACATTTAACCCCCCTCAAAAAAACAGCCGGGCTAAAAATAGTCCGAGCTGTTTTCATTCATATGAACTGATATTTGGGATGTAGCCGACGAGTTACACCTTATATTTCAGATAATTCAAAACGAGCCGCGACCGCGGCTCGAAAACTAAATCAACCAATCAATCATCACACCAAATCTGATTCATCCGGCTCTTCATGATAGCGCACGTAATGGGTGGTAATCAGATTATTCAGATACAGCAGCACATTGCGCAGTTCTTGACTGTTGTGCCGCTGTTCGGCTTCAAATATTTCTTCTAGCTGACGTAGGTATTCGCGGGCTTTTTGGGCGAATTGGTGATCGTAAGGGATGGTTTCGTACATAGTAGACTCCTAGAGGATGTAGAGATAATTTCACCACGGGAGTTCCTACGCTCGGGTGGTGAACTGGAACAAGAGTAGGAATGCCGCCCTCTAGGTACGACTAGCCGAAGCCGCCTTGCCCAGCTCACCATAATTCAGATGTGCTGAAGCCGCATATAGTAAAAAACCAACGTAAAGTTAGCAACCTATAATGCTAGAGGTTATTTGCGGGTTCCTACGCCCGACACCGGATTTTGCCAGTGCAGAGCGTAGGTTATCTGTTTTTGGGAAAATAAAAGTATTAAAAAAGTATGAGATTTTGGGTGTGGGTTCTCAAAATAATCAGCCGATGAGCGTTTCAGCGAATTTGAGTACAGTTTTAAAAAGGAATTGGACAATTCCGTGTTTGGTCATGTACTAATTTAGCTTCACACGGATAACTTTTCGTATTGAAAAATCGCTTAGTGCGTTGTCCAGTATTGCTGGAGCAGATCAAAATCTAAGCCATACCACCGTAAACACAAAGCCCAGCGATTGAATGAAAAATGCCAAGCGTTGCGAATCCCTCTTGGACAGTTATGCGATTTTTGACTCTGCTGTAGTAAGAAAGACTAACGTTGAAGCAGTCATATGTAGCATATATGCAACTAAGTATTCAGGAATTTCAACAGACTCTGAGCCTTGACCGTGGCCACTAAGTTTATTCCTACCTGTTGGGATGCTGCTTTCAAGCAAGCTTCTTAATGAGGTCATTTGCTGCTGCCAAAAAGCTGGTATTAGCCCGTTGTCAAAGCATATTTGAATTAAACCTTTAGACGTTACATTTGGTTGGTACTTCCATCCCTGCTTATCACAAATTGATTTCATTGTACTTTCAAATGACTTTAAACAGTCGTTCAATGATTCTTTGTATCTACCATGACGATAGTGTTCATATGCAACCAAAAACTCTTCTTGAGCGCCCTCATAATGCTTTTGATTCAGAAGCTTTAAAGCTGGTTTAACAGCTTCTGAATGAAGTAACTCTGAATCAACCCTAATAATTTCATTTCCAGTAAATTGAAAACCTATCCCATGTTCTTTAAATCGCTTGTTTAACTCGTCTATCGCTTGATCGGCAATATCGTTGGCATTGTGACGACATAAGTATCTGTGTTCACGAGTAAAGTTATTTATAACTTTGAAAGTAAGCTCAACTATATCTAGTTGCTTTTCAACATTATCTTCACGCAAAAAGTAATTAGCAAGCTCCTCAATGTAGTGGCGGTCTCCATACTGTTCAGTATGTGGGAGTTTAAACAAACCATATTCTCGACACAAAGTTTTGACCACAAACTTGTAAGCTTGCTTGACATCATCATAATGCCAGTATTGATCTTCTTGCCCGAGTGTATCGCTCCAAATATGAATGATCTGTACTCTTAGCGGGTTAGGCAATGTGTTATATGTATATACATCTGGCACATCGCCTCTTAATCTTTTTTGTCGTTTTGAGAATAGATCAAATATACCCATTCGTTTTTCCTTCTATTACTCTGCACCATGTGAAATCGCATAACGCTTATTAACTAAATGTTGCTTTTTGTACTTTTGCCAATAGATTTGATATCGCTTCTTCAACCGAAGAACCCTCAGCCATCTTATCGATAAATTCACGGTCAGCAGGTGTACCAAGACCAACACGATAGTTGGTTGTGAACTTACAAATTGTGTAGTGGCCATCCGCAACGATATTTGCAAGGGCGGTTAGCTTTTCAATCGCATTGTTTTCTTTCGCTTTTATGCGCATCTCAATGATTGTTTGCGCATAAACTGGAACATCTGAGTGCCCATTAACCCATTTAGATACCTGAACATCTGATACTCCACAAAGTGATGCAAAGTCAACTTGGCTTACTTTTGTAGCTTTCAGCTTATTCTTTAATTCTTGTCCCGTCATAATAGCTCCGCAGGATGTCATGTTTAAATTCAATAAAGAAAACTTAAACTAAATGACTAACAATCGTCAATATAAAATTTAACTTAGTTTAACAATTGTTGTGTGTTCTAATTAAATGGATACCAACCGAAATCGATATAAACATTTGAATAAATTGAAAAATTCTTAAGGAAAACTAATGAAACACTTTAACTAACTATGCAAGGAAGTTAGGTTGCTAAGAGGTACATAATTTTTAGATTAGTGGTATTCGCATAACTTGTTGTAATGCAAATTCACATTAACAAGATATGAATGAATATTTACTCTGAATTGTTCTGGGGCAAAAACGTGTCAGGGGTTTTACTAAATTTGCCATCCACAAATGACTTTAGGTATGGCAACGTCGCTTCATTGTTTTGTCCGGTATGAATGGTGCAGATCGAAGTAAAGCAATCATGGCAAACATCAACACTGTTCATCACATCTGGTTTATCCCTTTGAAGCCATCAGATAGCGCTGCATCGCTTTCACGGTATCTTCGCTGCAATGATGCTCAATGCCTTCCGCATCTGCTTTTGCGCTGGACTCCGGGACGCCCATTTTGATCAGCGTTTCATAAACAATGTGATGTCTTCTGGTCACCTTTTCTGCTAACTGTTTTCCTTCCTGTGTTAAAAACACGCCACGGTATGGCTTAGATTCAACCAGACCGGCGCTTCTCAAACGAGAAATAAACTTAGACACCGCCGCCGGACTGACACCAAACCGTTTCGCCAAATCAGCACTGCGGACTTCTCCCCGGGATGCGAACAAATCCGCAATTTCTTCTACATAATCTTCAACCAATTCAGCCTGATGGTCTTCTTTGACTTTACTGAAATCACTGCTCTGTTTAACTTTAGGCATAACGTTAAGATACGATCGTGTAATAAATGACATAGATATTTAATCCGATGATCAAGCTACAAATGAGGCTACCTATCCAGGTTACCGATTTACTGTTTGCCATATCACCCATGATGGTACGACGTGCAGTGAAAATAACTAACGGAATAAGAGCAAACGGGATCCCAAAACTCAGTACGACCTGACTTGCGACCAATGCTTTTTGCTCATCAACGCCCAGCATAATGACAGCCAGAGCCGGAATCATCGTAATCAGACGACGGATACCAATCGGAATGGTAAAGCGGACAAACCCCTGCATTAATATTTGTCCGGACATCGTACCCACAATCGATGAAGATAATCCCGCCAGTAACAGCCCGACACCAAATATGATACTGGACATTTTACTGCCCATTAATGGCGCAAGTAGCTGATAGCTTTCCGATATTGTCGCCACATCGTGGTAACCGTTAGCGTAGAATGCCGAGGCTGCTAATGCGAGTAATGCCATGTTGACAATCCCGGCTAATGCCATCCCCACAATCACATCCATACGATAAAATCTGGCAATGGTTTTTTTCTCCTGATTATTTGATGCTTTGATCCGGTCTGTTGCTAACGCGGAGTGCAGATAAATCACATGAGGCATGATGGTTGCGCCCAGAATACCCGAGGCCAGATAAACCGCGTAACTATCCGGGAAATCGGGAATAAACATCCCTTTGGTTAAACTGACCATATCAGGCCGGCTTAACAGAAGTTCCATCGCAAACCCACTCGCAATCGCCAGAATCATTGCGCCGATAACAATTTCCATTAAACGGAATCCAAGCCGTTGCGTCAGCAGTGCTAAATATGTGATAACACCTGTCAAAAGTGCACCATAGATCATCGGAATATCAAACAGCAGTTTAAATGCCAGAGCAGCCCCCAGAAACTCGGCTAAATCGGTGGCAATCGCAACAACCTCCGCCTGTATCCAGTAAAACCAGACGACAGGTTTCGGGTAACGATCTCGTATTATTTCCGCTAAATTCTTTCCGGTTGCCACGCCTAATCTGGCAGACATACCCTGAATCAACATTGCCATCAGATTCGCGGCCAGCACAACCCATAGCAGTGCATAACCATACCTTGCACCGGCCTCAATATTCGTTGCAAAATTACCAGGATCAACATATGCAACGGCAGCGATCAAAGCAGGACCGAACATAACCATCCAGCTAAAACCTTTCGCTTTTCCTCGCAGTATATTGGTTGCCTGAGACTGGACAGTATTATTCGAAATTGCCTGCAACATTTAACTTACCTCATATAAGTTAACCTTGGTTAATGATCTTATATTCGGTTAAATTGGTGTTTAAAATCTAATCGTTTAAACCTATTGAAATGATAAGTGTTATCAACTATGGCGGGCTTACATCTAAGTTAACCGCTTCATTGTTAAATGAAAGTGACGGATAAGCCGCTTGTCGCACAATGGGGTAATGGTCTGATATGCTTCACTTTGATGTCAGATTTATTTTATGCAGAATATTTAACTAAAAATGTTATGTTATACAAAATGATGTAGGGAAGTTATACGACAGGATACATTCTAATCACGGTTATGTGGTTTTCTCAGCATCGGGACAAGGGAAGAATTCTATGAGTAATTATTTCGATTCGGTTGCAAGTGCATGGGACGACAATCCTATGAAAATTGAACGTGCAGGAGCAACGGCAGCGAAGGTTAAGGAAATTGATTTCGAATCTTATAATAGTATTGTTGATTTTGGCAGTGGCACCGGTTTACTTGGTGTCCAGCTTCGAAATACGTTTGCGACTGTACATTTGGCCGATTCATCAGAAAAAATGTTAGAGGTCGCTAAAACCAAAATTTCTACAGCTAACTTAGACAACATTCATACCCACCACATCGAATGTTTATCGGAGCTAAATTCAAAGCATTCAGCCATTGTTACTTTAATGACGCTGCATCATATTCCCGATGTTCAAAGTTTTTTCTCGCAGGCATACAATACGTTAGACCTCAGAGGAACGTTGATCATTGCGGATCTTTATAAAGAAAATGGGTCGTTTCATAAAAACCATCCTGAATTTAGTGGGCACAATGGGTTTGATGTTTCGGCGTTAAAGGGAATTGCCGAGGATTCTGGTTTTCACGTCGAGCGAGTGGCGCCATTCTATGAAATTTGGAAAGAAAATGAAGTTGGTGTTGAAGTCTCGTATCCATTGTTTTTGCTGGTCGCCAAAAAATCGGGATAAATAAAACCACATACGAATTGCTTAAGCGTCATCGGTGCCATCCTGAATTCTTTTTCCAATGCCTTCAGCATGGTGTCTAAGCTGCTGCGTTTTTGGGTAAAGCGGGGATTGACGGCTCGAATTTGAGTTCTGAAGCTATTTAATATGTCAGCTATTGGATGTCCCCTGTATATTGGCTGAGGCGGTGCAGAATGCTCAATAAAATGAGCATTCTGGCAATATATCAGGAGCGATGGTTCTGAACTTGGTAGAAACGCTGCGAGTACCGGAGGAAATACAGGTTATTAGCTGAGAGGCAACTGACATAGCTGTTTCCGTTTCTTGAGCCGGACACTGACATTAATGAGAGCATTGAATTCTTCAGGCAGGTGAGGAAAATGTCCGTCCGCTATTTGCTCAAAGATAGCAAGCGATCCGGGATAAATAAGTACTTCATGACCTGCATGAATCATAAAACATGTCTCGGCTAATTCTTCAAGAACATATTGTGATGAAAGTGATATGGCTCTTTCTGTCAGCTCATTTTCGCTCATTGCCCGGGCGATGAATTTTCCGGAAAAACGGTTCACTGCCAATTTAAATTCTGAATTATCGTGATACTCTCGGCGCAAATGATCTAAATAAGACTGTACCCGTTCGTTATGGCAGATATGAGAACCTTTTATAAAATTGAGGGAAAGTTGCGGATGGTTTTTCTCTAACAGGTTCCTGTGTCGTTCTATATATTCTTCCCCCATTTGTAGCGCTGTTTTTTTTGCTTCGTCTTCTGCTAAACCTTCGCTGATTTGCAGGGTCAGTCTGTGAATATAATCGCCAAGCAAAAATGTACACTCATGATGTCGATTTGCGATGAAGTTAATCAGGCCTTCGAATTTAGCGCCCAGAAAACTAGGGTTGCTCAAACTGATACCGACAAAACATTTGGGTTTACTCTTTAGATGGTCTCTTCTGATTTTTGGTGAGACTTGCTGTATTTCTCCCTTATATTGATGCTGATAAGTCATGAAATTCCTTATAAAAAAGTAAAATTGATGAGATACACAATATACCGTATCTCATTAATCGGTAAGAGATAATTTTATTTTTGATTTTCTGAACTAGCGGGGACAGGCACCTCAATATCACTACGGGCAAAAGCGTGTGTCCCCCACAAATATTTTTTCAACCGGAATATCGATTCATTCTTGAACTGACTACTGGTCGTCATATTGCTGAAGAATCTCTAACCAAGGGCGGAATCTGCTTTCTGTGTGAATCCGAGCGATAACCCACAGATAAGGCGGGATATATAATGTGTGCTTTCAGGCGGATAGCGTTGTCTTTAGCTTAACTGATGACGATGTTGCCCAAACTACTCAGAGTTCACCGACCGAATCGTATGTAATTTTCGGAAATTCGAAGGGGTCATGCCAACATACTTAAGAAAAATGCGTCTAAAGTAGCCAACATCTTGGTAGCCAACGCCGCGAGCGATAAATTGGATAGGGTGTGTCGCATCCGTTAAAGCTTGTTTTGCAGCATGAATCTTTTGTGTCTGGATGGCTTCTGTCAACGTGGCTCCAAAAGCCTGTTTATAGACCCGGCCTAAATAATCCACATTACATCGCAAGCGCTGAGCCACCCATGATGGAGTAATCGGTTCTCGATAGAACTGTTTGATAATGGAACGTGCGTTGTACGCTAAATTGACTGGCTTGGGCTCAGATTCATTTGCATTCTTATTGCTTACTTTACCAATGATCATCATCAGCAGCAGATTTAATGACAGTCTGTCGTCTACCAATTCTTGTTCGTTTAATAATAAATTAAACAACGAAATCACTTTTGATTCGTCGTCAACACGCCCCAATTTCGGCAAGTGAATGAAATGCTGAGAGGCCGAATCTTTACTATGGCGCGACAGACGAAAGTGAACCCAGTAAAATTTTAAATCATCTGGATAATCCTCAATCCCCATATGTTCACAGTGCGGATAAAGCAGTAGACATTGACCAGCAACAAGCTTGTACTGGTGATCATTTTCTTGAATCGATAACGTCCCACGTTGCACAAAAATGAGTTCAAAAGAGTCAATAATTCTTCTGGGATGCCTGCCATTTCCATTAGAAATGAACAATCCGCCATTCTCTATTTCTACCGGAACATCGTGATATATATTTGCCATCTCTGAGCCCCTTCGTTACCTGGATACATCTTATTTGAGGCTTGAACATAGCAAAAAGATCATTATCACACTTCCTCTCACAAAGTCGGATTTATCCTCTTTTTATACAAAATTATCACCTATTGTTGGTCCTCCGCTCTCGTTACGATGGATGCATAAAAATAATGACAATAATGAATTCAATATGGATGAAACAACCATGAACGAGACAAGTACCCAAGTGCTGAACAACGATATGGTCAACACGCCTCAAACAGAAAAAATAACGATCAATGAAAAGTTCGGATATGGCCTAGGTGATGCCGGAGGCATGATTATTACATGCTTAATCGGAAACTTTTTAACCTTCTTCTACACCGACATTTTTGGACTGACTCCCGCTATCGTGGGCATCCTTTTTATGACGCTACGTATTTTTGACGCAGTCACCGATCCTTTGATGGGGATTGTGGCCGATAAAACACGTAGTAAGTACGGGCGCTTTAGACCTTGGCAGCTATGGATAGCATTCCCCATTGGTATAGTCGGAATTCTTACCTTTACAACACCCGAAATTAGCTACAACCTGAAGGTGATGTATGCTTTCGTCACCTATATGCTGTTATCTGTTTGTTATACCGCAATTAACGTTCCCTATTGCGCACTCATCAATACGATGACCACCGATCACAAAGAAGTCATTTCATGTCAGAGCTGGAGGTTCGTTCTCACTGGCGCAACAGGTTTACTCGTCTCGGTTGGTCTGCCATGGTTTGTCGGTCAGTTTGATTCAAACCAACAAGCTCAGGGCTACCAATATGGCGTTAGCATTTTATGCGTAATCGCAATTGTGATGTTCTTGTGGTGTTTTGCGACCGTTAGAGAGCGAACACCCATTGAATCTCTGGGAAACGTCCCTTTCAAAGAGCATTTAAAAAGTATCAAGCAAAACGATCAACTCATGCTGATGCTCATCATGTCATTTTTGCTCATCACTATTTTTAACACGCGTGGTGGCGCGTACATGTACTTTATCAACTACGTCATGGGCGGCACTTCCAGCTATACATCGCTATTTTTTGCCATGGTCACTGCGGGTTTAATTATTGGACCGATATTGGTGAATTACCTAACGAAGTACATTGATCCTAAAAATCTGTATTTATACACCAATGTACTCCTTGGTATTTATTCTTTGGCCATGTTTTTCGTCCCTGCGAATGATACAACCCAGAGCATATGGTTGGGCATCATTTTGTGCTACAGCGTACTGCTCGGTTTTACGCTGCCTTTACACTTCTCATTAATGGCATTTGCTGACGATTATGGTCAGTGGAAAACCGGGGTTCGTTCTTCTGGGTTGAATTTCGCCTTCAATTTATTCTGTATAAAACTGGCGTGGGCATCGAGTGCCATTATTATCAGCGCGATTCTGGTCTGGGTTGCCTATCAGCCGGGAATAGAAAACCAAACCGAGGCCTCCGTATCGGGCATTATATCCTTAGAAAGTATTATTCCTGCAGTCATTCACTTTGCGTTAGCGTACATGATTGCCAAAACCAAGCTAGACAACCGGCTAATGGCGCGCATTAGCACTGATCTAAAGAAACAGATGGCGTAAGAGAGAACACCCATGACTCACAACAATGAATCACAATACACACGCGTTAACATTACCGACAAATTTTGGAAGAACTATCAGACATTGATTAATGACGTGGTGATCCCTTATCAATGGGATGCACTGAACGATAATCTGCCTGATACCGAGCCAAGCCACGCCATCGAAAACTTTAAGATTGCAGCTGGTGAACTCGATGGCGAGTTTTATGGCATGGTATTTCAGGACAGTGATGTCACTAAATGGCTAGAAGCGGTCGCTTACTCTTTGGCAAACAAGCCTGACCCGTCTCTAGAAAACCTAGCAGATGATGTCATTCAACTCATTGGCAAAGTGCAATGTGACAATGGCTACATCAATACTTATTTCTCTGTCAAAGCGCCGGATGCAAAGTGGCATAATTTGTGTGAATGCCACGAGCTATACTGTGCCGGGCACCTCATTGAAGCGGCAGTTGCCTATTACCAAACGACGGGTAAAGATGCCTTACTCAATATCGCGTGTCGATTTGCCGACCATATTGATCAGGTTTTCGGCCATAAACCTGATCAACTGCTTGGCTACCCGGGACATCCTGAAGTTGAGCTTGCACTGATGCGTTTATACGAAGTGACTGAACAACCCCGTTATTTAGACCTCTGTAATTTCTTTGTTGAGCAACGCGGCCAAAGCCCATATTACTACGATGAGGAATATCAACGTCGCGGCCAAACCTCGTATTGGCATATCCACGGGCCCGCATGGATGGTGAAAGACAAGGCCTATAGTCAAGCGCACTTACCACTCACTGAGCAACAAGTCGCGGTTGGTCACGCAGTCAGGTTCGTTTATCTACTTACGGGAGTCGCTCATCTCGCTCGCTTAAGTGGCGATCAAGACAAAGTCGCCATATGCAAGACACTGTGGCAAGACATGGTCAACAAACAGATGTATGTAACCGGTGGTATTGGTTCACAGAGTGAAGGCGAATCATTCAGTTGCGAATATGACTTGCCCAATGATACCGCTTATACAGAAACCTGCGCGTCGATTGGATTAATGATGTTTGCGAACCGGATGCTACAGCTCGATACCAATAGTCATTATTCGGATGTTATGGAGCGAGCGCTCTACAATACCGTTCTGGCCGGTATGGCGATGGATGGAAAACATTTCTTCTATGTTAATCCGCTGGAGGTTCATCCAAGCAGTATCCCACATAATCATATTTATGATCATGTGAAACCGGTCCGTCAACGTTGGTTCGGTTGCGCTTGTTGCCCGCCCAACATTGCGCGAATTATCGGGTCATTGGGGAACTACTTGTATACCGTTAAACAAGACACGGTGTTAACTAATTTATACATAGGTTCTACATCCACGCTTGCGACTGAATATGGCAACTTAACGATTACCCAAAGTGGCGACTATCCATGGAAGGAGACCATCACACTCTGTATTGACGAGTCGCCTAATCAGGCGATCTCATTAGGGTTAAGGATTCCAGACTGGTGCAGCCAGCCAAGTATGACGGTAAATGGCAATCAATATTCACTTGAGAACGCAGTGGAGAACGGCTACGCCTTGATCAATCAAGTTTGGCAAAGCGGAGATACCATTACCTTAACCTTACCCATGGAAACGTTGATCCTCAGAGGAAATGAAAAACTGCGTCACAGTGCCGGTAAAATTTCGGTTCAACGTGGCCCGCTGGTTTACTGTATTGAAGAAGCAGACAATGGAAGTGAACTGTATAACCTGCGTCTCGACAGTGACGCAGCGTTTACGGTCGTACAGGGAGAAGGGCTGTTTGAAGGTAAAACGCTACTTAAAACACAAGCGGTGAAAATCCTTGGTCCTCAAGACAGTGAAACATCACTTTATCGTTATCACTCATCTAAACCACAATGGGTTTCACAGCCATTGACGCTCATTCCTTACTTTACTTGGGCAAACCGTGGTGAAGGAGAGATGCGGGTGTGGATCACTGAGAAAGAATAATCCTCGATACATCATCCGTTAATCCGTTAAGAAAAAGCTGGTTGAATACTCTCCATCCGCCTTCAACCAGCTTTCGTTAACGGGACCGCCACTTCAGTTAACAGGACATCAGTTAACAAGACATCAGTTAACAAGACAGTCCCTTCAGTTCGGTTTTTACACCCAATGACAATGTGATCAAGTCTCACTTTTGTTTCTCATCTTTTTCATCTTTCTCATCTTTCTCTTCTCCATCCGAGTCATTCAGGGAAAGCAGAGACAACATATTTTGAATTGCCTCTTGCTCGAGCGCTTGGCTGGTTTGCTCAAGACGCCGTTGATAATACTGTGCGAGTGAGTCAGATTTTAGCGCCCGCGGTAAGCTTTTCAATGAAATCATATACTGTACCTCCTACCTATGATGGTCGACTGACAGGTTTTGCTGCGACATTTAAGGTCAATGCATCTCTAACCAGGCAAGCCTACAAACCGATTTGCCTTGTTCATGGTCCTGCTTCGTCATTTCTCTATCTAACGAGGTAAAGTGTGATACAAAAAGGGGAAGATAAAAACAGACGGAATATAATGATCTTGTTCCTGATATGAGCAAGATATCGAGTAAAAATCTGCCTCATGTCTATTTTGGTAAAAAAAATATGAAAAAATGAAGGGGAAAGGTTCCTATTTTGAATATCAGTCGACAAATCTTGTACTTTTCCCGTTTAGCCAGGCTCGGTGTGAATACCGCTATTTTTACCACGCTTCCTGAGGTCGCGGAGCACTTGTTCACAAGCCCGCGGCATTGCCGGACATTGCTCAAGCAGATGCGTGATAGTGGCTGGATTGAATGGGAGCCAAAAGTGGGGCGTAACCAGCGCTCTCGCCTTTACCTGATTTACAGCCTTACAGAACTGAAAGCGATGCTCGCTCAGACGCTCATTTCGATTGGCAAATACGAAAAAGCATTGGATTTGATTGACCATGACCAAATGTTATTTGCTCAACTGCTTCGATGCACCTCTGGCACTCAAATACGCCAAGGCAGGTTACATGTTCAGCTTACCTATGACCGCATATTTTTACCGCTCCTGCCTCATACAGCATTGAGGAACAGTGAACGTTTTCTGTTACGTCAGGTTTATAGCTGCCTTACGCATTGCACTGAGAGCGGTGATATACAGCCTGAGCTCGCCCATCATTGGACAAGTGATGAGAGCAAATTAAATTGGAAGTTTTTTCTCCGTCCTCTGCTTAGATTTCATGATGGCAGTGATATCACCGCGAATGAGGTTGTTACGCTATTCAGGCAACTACGGGACTTCCCGTTGTATACGAAAGAACTGGCCCATGTTGAAAGCGTTTCTGAGGTGAATGAACTTTGCATTGCGTTTACGCTTTCGAAACCTGATGCCGATTTTGCAGGACTGCTATCGGGCCTAAAATATTCAATTCAACCGTCAAGCCAACTCTTGGGCACTCATTCCGTCATTGGGAGCGGCATCTTTCAGGTTGTGGAGCACAGCAAACAACGCATCACTCTCCAAGCCTATCGAGAGTATCATGGTCTGCGTGCGCTCACTGATACCGTTACTATTTGGCAACTCCCGGCACAAAGTAGCCATGTGGACGATGAGATCTCACCGCAAGTCGGTACCACGAATCAGTTCAATTCTTTATACATAGACTCCCTTTTTGTTGATGGTTTCAATCCCCAATCAACGAGTGAATCTTCCGACAAAGACCAAAAAAATGGCATTGAAGAGGGGTGCCTGCTCGCTATCATCAACAATAAAACTCGGTTTTCTCTCTCGCAACGTGCCTACCTGAGTGAGCTGATTCATACGGATAAGGTTCTCAAACAGATTGGCGGCTTAAAAAGTAGAGTGAAGGGCGTCCCTGCATACAACCTGTTTCCCGGATGGCTAAAGATAATACCTACCGCCATACCACCACAACCCTTGCCAGATACTCTGACGATTGCAATATTCGAACATCATGCCTTAAAGGAATGCGCAGAAGCGATTACCGCTTTATTCAGTCAGGTTGGGATACATTGCATCGTAAATATTTACTCATTTGATGCGTTCTACGCTAAAGCAAACAGTCAGGCACTCAACGAAGATATCATTCTTACCAGTCTCAGCCTCGACGACAACCTCCCTGTATCAGCATTTTGCTGGATGCTATCAGATCCGGTCTTACAGCAAAGTATGAGTAAATC
Organism: Vibrio spartinae; assembly: GCF_024347135.1. Classification (NCBI taxonomy): domain Bacteria; kingdom Pseudomonadati; phylum Pseudomonadota; class Gammaproteobacteria; order Vibrionales; family Vibrionaceae; genus Vibrio; species Vibrio spartinae. Next base: position 109,606 of record NZ_AP024908.1, read on the forward strand.
AAACCGGGAGTGGCTGGATAACATGTTGTATGATGTCAGAAGTCGTCTACCGGCTTCCTCATACATGCAGGAGCTAGAGCCAATCTCATCGGCCATGATTACATCACATTATCTAATCCCAATGCTTCACCACCTACAGACATTACGATTTGAAGGTGTGCTTAAAGATGTTGATATCAATGTGTGGGGGTGGCCTGAAATACGGGATGTTTGGGCTGATGAATAGCGTGATTTGTTATGATCACTCATCTAACGGGGACAGCCACCTCAATATCGTTATGATGTCGTGCAAATGAGCGATGTAGTCGCGGTTACATGAGTGCAACCGCTTGTTGTTGATTGTTGTTGATTGTTGTTGATTGTTGGGATGTTGGGTGGTGTAGACGATATGAACCTCATGCTTTTCGAGGTCTCGGTGGGTTAATGACGGTCCTTTGCCGCGAGTTCCTTTCGAACAATGGCTGCACCTGCGCTGAGGGCATTCAGCTTCGCTGTGGATACGTCACGAGGTAAAGGGGCCATACCACAGTTAGTGCAAGGGTAGAGCTTGTCTGCATCGACATATTGCAGCGCTTCCCGCAGTGTATTCGCGACCTCTTCAGGCGTTTCAATGGTGTTGGTTGCGACATCAATCGCGCCGACCATCACTTTCTTACCCCGAATCAGTTCAAGCAGCTCAATCGGCACATGAGAGTTGTGACACTCAAGTGAGATAATATCGATATTCGATTGCTGTAGCTTGGGGAATATTTCTTCGTACTGGCGCCACTCAGAGCCTAATGTCTTTTTCCAATCGGTATTGGCTTTGATGCCGTAACCATAGCAAATATGCACCGCCGTCTCACACTTGAGCCCTGCAATTGCTTTTTCTAAACAAGCAATCCCCCAATCGTTGACGTCATCAAAAAACACATTAAAGGCCGGCTCATCAAATTGGATAATATCGACACCCGCAGCTTCTAATTCCTTCGCTTCTTGATTGAGTATTTTGGCGAATTCCCAAGCCAGTTTTTCGCGGCTTTTATAATGGTCATCATACAGTGTATCGATCATGGTCATCGGGCCGGGTAAAGCCCATTTGATCGGCTGATTCGTTTGCTGACGTAAAAACTTAGCATCTTCGACAAAGACTGATTGTGGCCGGCTCACCGGACCGACAACTGTCGGGACGTTGGCTTCATAGCGATTACGAATTTTAACCGTCTTACGATGGTTGAAATCAACCCCATCAAGGTGCTCAATGAAAGTAGTCACAAAGTGTTGGCGCGTTTGTTCTCCGTCGCTGACAATATCAACCCCTGCAAGTTGCTGTTCGTGTAAGGACAAACGGAGCGCATCTTGTTTGCCGTGAATCAGTTCTTCATCTTGCAGTTTCCAAGGTGACCAAAGTGTCTCAGGTTGAGCCAGCCAAGAAGGCTTCGGTAAGCTGCCGGCCGTTGAAGTCGGTAATAATTTTTTCATAGTCAATTCTGCCGTTCGTTCTCGTGATTGATTAAGCGCAATCTGCTATCCATTGTTCAAGTATCGCCTGATAGGGTTTGATGAAATGCTCTTCAGCAAATTTCCCTTGCTCAATCGCGAGCTGGCTGCGTTCTTCACGGTCATAAACAATTTGAGTGGATGAATGATCGCGATTCTTCAGATTCGGTTGGTAAGACATGCCCGCTACCGCATTCGCATTGTAGATTTCAGGTCGGTAAATTTTTTGGAATGTTTCCATGGTGCTGATCGTGCTGATGAGCTCAAGATTAGAGTAATCATTGAATAGGTCACCAAAGAAATAGAATGCCAATGGAGCCGCGCTATTCGTCGGCATGAAATAGCGAACTTGTAACCCCATCTTTTTGAAGTATTGCTCCGTCAAAGATGACTCATTCGGCTGATATTCAAAACCTAAGACAGGATGATGATTGCCTGTGCGATGATAGATTTTATTATCCGAGACGCTCAAACAGATCACGGGCAGCTTGTGGAAATACTGTTTGTATTCGTCTGAATTGACGAAAGACTGAAACAGCTGGCCATGCAGATCGCCAAAGCCCTCGGGAATACTGAATTGGGGGCGATTCTTGTTATGATCGGACAAAAGAACGCTAAAATCGTAGTCTCGTACATAAGAAGAGAAGTTATTCCCGAGGATACCGTCAAAGCGGTTGTTGGTTTGATGATCAACAATGTTGGTTTTCAGCATTTCAATGGATGGAAAGGTTTCACCATTGCCTTGGATATCCATATCAACGGAGACGATCTCAAGCTCGACAGAGTAGCGGTCACCTTTCGGGTTATCCCAATGCGCTAACGAGTTAAAACGATTATTAATCATGCTGAGTGTATTGCGCAGATTCTCTTGCCGACGGTCCCCCCGGGCCAAATTGGCGAAGTTAGTCGTGAGACGTGTATTGTCTGATGGTTGATAATGTTCATCAAAACAAATGCTCTTAATCGCAAATGTGAAATTGTCGTTCATGGCAGTGTTATCCTTTTTTTCCTTAAAAAGCTGAACTGATTTCTTACTCTTGTGATGGGGAGCGTTATGTTTTTAGTTTCCCAATCGTTACTTCACAGCCTTTTGCTATTTTCTCAGCAGCGTTTGATTCAACACGACTGTCGCTTATCTAACGTGAAGTGCTGTCTATTTTTATACGGGGTTTTTGAGTTGATTAAAATTCATTTTACTTCACTGCAATTATGAGAAAAATTCATGATGAAGAGGCTTATGATCTTGAGAGGACAGTCACGAGTTGATAAAAGTGACTATTCTTTTAAGGGACTGTCCTTTTAAGAGGCCGTCTTTTTAAGAGAATAGCGATGAGGAAACGGGTTTACATTACAACCGCCACCGTTACTATAGCCAGAGCACTGCTCTTAAACACCATGAGTTGAAAATGGATCGATTTGACGAAAAAATATTACAAGAGTTGGCTCGTTTTGGACGAATCTCGAATGTTGAACTTGCTGAGCGGGTTGGGTTATCGCCTTCGGCGACGTTACGAAGAGTTCAGGAGCTGGAACGTAACGGAACGATTAAAGGTTACCGAGCGGTTATTGATAAACATAAGCTAGAGATTGGCTTTGTTGCTTATGTTTCCATTGGGTTGTCTAATCACAGTAAAAACGCTCAACTGGCATTTGAAGCACATGTACAGTTTGCACCTGAGGTGACAGAGTGTCATAACATTACCGGTGATAATGAGTACTTACTTCGTGTTGAGACGAAAGATTTGCTGGCTTATAAGCGGTTTCATTCCGAAGTATTGGGTGAATGCGCTCAAGTTAATACGATTACCACCATGGTGGTGATGGATTCACCGAAAGATGAACGGTGAATAACTGTCAATCTATTCAGCGCTAACATTTTTCTCTGGATAGGGAATCATATCGTGTATCACTTCTCGACAAAGTGAGCGAAACCACTGACTACCGGGGTCATCTGTCAGTGCTTTGGGCCAGCAAAGATAATATTCCGGATCCGGAAAGGAGAAGGGGAGATCCCGAATCGTCAGACCAAATTGATCTTGGAAGCGCTCGGCCAGTAAACGGCTAGAACTGAGTAGCAGATCGGTCTGTCCTACGGTTGCCAATGCCGCAAGAAAATAAGGGGTTCGGAAAGAGAATCGTCGTTCTTTGACCTGTTCTTTAAGCGCATCATTGATGAAGTTTCTGGATGTCCCGCCCATGCTGACCAGAATATGATAATGCGCTATATAGTCATCTAACGTAATATTAGTTTTACTCGCTAACGGGTGATTTCTCGACATAATGCAGCCGAATTTCTCTCGGCCAAGCAAGCATCGTTCAAATGAGTTGGGAACCTGAATGTAATTACTGACGAGCACCACATCAACATGATGTTCTGTCGAGTGGATCAGGCTGGTTTCGGTAATTGTACTGGTTTCGAGCGAGGCATGTGGGGCACTTTGGTAAAACCGAGAAGCGATATAAGGTACATAAGCTTGGGCCTGATAGTGGGTTGTCTGCAAGCGAAATGAGCGCTCACTTTGGTCCGGAGAAAAAGTCCGGATGGAGTTGAGACCGGCCATTTGTTCGATCATCTGGCGAATTGGAAACTCTAGCGCTGCGGCTTTTGCTGTCGGAACCATGCCTTTTGACGTTCTAATGAACAACGGGTCGTCAAATGCGTCACGCAAACGTTGTAACAGGCGGCTCATCGCAGACTGACTTAAAAATAGGCGATTGGCTGCTTTACTGACGTTTCGTTCTTCCAGTAGATAGAGTAATCCCATTAATGATTTCATATCTACATGCTGTAATTCTGACGATAACATCTGTTTATCCCACTTTTCGCATAATTGTTAGAAACATTATGCATTGGATTGTTTGGGAAGAGAACCGCATGATATAGGGAAGGAGATTTTTTTCGCAAGGGGATAGTGGTGAACATATCACGTAACTTTATATATGGGCTGTTATTGAGTTGTACAACCATGATTGCGTGGGGAATGATTGCGATAGCATTAAAATTATCGAATGATTTTGCTGATCCGGTAACACTCACATGGCTGCGTTTTACAGTGGCTGGTGTCATCGTTTGGTTATGGCAAAAACGGAATAATCGTTTAGTTCAATATCGGCAATTAAAACGTTCAGAATGGCTGCGTTTGGGGCTGGCCGGGGTGTTATTAATGATTAATTACACCTGCTATGCATGGAGTCTGGCTTATCTGACTCCGGGCTCATCTCAATTAAGTATGCAAATGGCGCCGTTGTTTTTGGCGGTTGGAGGCGCGGTTTTCTTTAAAGAATATATTTCATGGCAGCAATGGGGATGTTTCGCTTTGTTGTTTGCGGGGCTGTTGATCTTTTTCCATCCGGTTTTGCGAAGTGGCCGTGAGACTGAAACCGCCATTTTGCTGACTGGTTTGAGCATTATTTTCGTGTCTGCGCTGGCATGGAGCCTTTATGCGCTGGTCCAAAAGTCTCTCTTTAAACACCTTGATTCATCCAATATATTATTGGGGATTTATCTCATGGCGATGGTGGTCATGTTGCCTCTGACATCCCCAGCAGATTTGCTGAAAATGTCATTGGAAGAGTGGTTAATTGCACTGTTTTGTTGCCTGAATACTGTTGTGGCTTATGGGGCGTTTGCCAAATCGCTGGCATATTGGAAGACGGTACAAGTGAGTTCTGTGATCGCTGTGACTCCTGTCATGGCCTTTTTACTGACAGAATTATGTGTCGCCATGGGATGGTGGACAGACGTGATCGAGCCAGCGCAAGCTGATTGGTTGAGTCTATGTGGGATGGGTCTGGTCGTTTTTGCTGCGATTAGCGTTCAGCTTGTGAATGTTAAGCGTCGTAAACGGGTGAGCAGTGAGGTGGAGCCATCGACGGCTTAAGAATCGTGCTGCTACGGGGACAGATGCTTTAGGCTGTTTAAGTTCGCTGTTTTGAAGTGCGTATCCGCATGGAATAAAGTGCGTATCCGCATGAAATAAAGCGTGTATCCTTATAAAACAAGAGTGTGTACCCACATAAAATAAAACCATGCTGTAGATTTTATATCCGGCATGGTTTTTTTGGTTCTTAAGACTGACACTTTCGTTAAACATCTGGTGGCTGTATTGAGACAGTGAGAATAATGATTGTTTGCAAACTTTTTTATTATTTCATCTTGCGAAATGGGCTTTACTAAAAACTATATATCTTTATAAAACCCATTAATATTGATAAAAATGATTAGGTTACTTTGTTTGTGTTTTAATAATAGCCAGAGAGAGTCCATTTAGATAAGAGGTGAGTACCAAATCGATTGATAAAATATTTTTGTACCAGCCATTCCAGATTAAAAAGCAAGTAATTAACGTTTTTAAATCTTGTTCTAAAGGCTTACTTTCATCTTTTAGTATATTTAAACCATAGAGAGCGAAATCCTGTCTGATATCGTTTTCTTTTAAATTTTCCACAAACGTTGTCAGGTCGGATTTTAATTTTTCTTGAGTGATGGCAGGAATGTCTAAACTCAACCCTTTCATTTTTATAAAATAGAAAGCGGTACAGGTTTGTAGGTTCTTGGTTTGTTTTTTTAGCCAATCTTCACTGTTTTTGAATGTGCTGCCATCCCATCCATCTAGTCCAATCGATTCACCAAAACGTAAATAAATGGACGATTTTAATTGCTCTCGCTCTCCAGGTTGAATGCCATTACCGTAAAAATTTTCAAATATTTCAGAGACTTCTTGTTCATTATATTTATTACTGCTGGCATGACCCGCCATGATCATCCCATCGACATTGGCTAAATTTTTATAATAAGCACCAAATTGATCAATGATGTTTTGCTTTTTCTCATGTTGTTTGGCTTTTGGGAGAAGGTGATCCGTTATTTTATGTTGTAGTAAAAATTCCCCTGTGATTTCTGATAAATCACCAAGCCATCCTGATGCCATCAATCGGTCTTCAACAACAGGGACAATATCTTTTATCTTATCCCAGATCTTTGGGTTTTCAATAATGCTTTCTGGTACTGGTGTGAGTGGGCCGTTATGGTTGTTAGCATCTAAAATGGCAAAGATATGTGCGACATCGTATAGATCGTTATTTGACAGCACAGTCTCATGGCTATGTTGCATTTTTTGCGTGTAATCACTGGCAGGGAAAGGCGTGATGTTTGCTGTTTCAGGGATGAGAAGTTTATTCCAACCAAATGAATTATAATATATTTTTCGAAATTTGGTTAACATCAGGTTTGTGTCAGTTTCTAAAGATGAATTGTCTGCTTCTACCGATTTCATAAAGCCGATATATTCTGACATTTTATAGGTGCCATTTTCTGGCTCATCATTATGGACAGACTCTCCGAAATTAAAATTAAAAAGTTCGACGTCTTGCGTTTGCATTTGATTACTCCTGTCAAATCGATAATTTAATACGATGTCTATTGTGTTTAGCTTTTATTCAAATAGGGTTTTATCTTGTTGCTTTATGAAAACTTGAAAGCAGCTATTCGACTAATTGTTATATCTTTTTTGATATAATGTAAAGAGATTACCCTATTTAATTGGGGGGATTTTTTACTAAATGCTAGGTGTGATAGGTCTTCGACAAATAGGCTGAACAGTATAACGCTTACCTTGCTGACAGGCGTTGGGTTGAGCGACTTGGAATAAGTCACCTCAATAAAAAACCACACTGAAAGATATTGACTCTCTCAGCATGGTTTTCGGTGTACTTATCGCTTTCGCTTTTATTGAAACATCATCCATACGGATATGATATGACAATCACCATCCGGTTACTTGGAATCCGGTTACTTGGTTAAACCCAAAGCTTCATTCATCACGTGGAAGATATAGTTTTGTTCTACAGCACCCTGAAAAAGATAAGCTTCAGGGCCGCGGGCAAAAATAGCAACATCTTCACCTGAGTGGGTCTCAGAGGACAGTCTCACCAGCGATTGCTGTCTGTAGTCTAGACCCAAGACTTCTTTTTCTGTGGGATTCGAACGCGCACCTTTGACAGCACCCGGGCCATTGCCGTATGACAGCGTTGTATAACGTTTACCGTAATCATCGACGTTGTACTGACCATTTCTCTTTGACAGACCGAGAATCGGGTTGCCACGATCAGCATAACCATTTGAAATCAAAGTATGTGCATGGTCTGCAGTCACAATGATAAGCGTATCTTCAGGGTTGGTTTTGTCTAATGCGGCTTTGATTGCATCATCATAAGCAACGGTATCAATCAGTGCTCGGGCTGCATTGCCAGCATGGTGGGCGTGATCGATGCGTCCGGCCTCAACCATGAGCAGATAACCCTCTTTATTTTGGGACAGGATATCAATCGCTTTTGAGGTCATTTCTGCAACGGATGGCTCACCGTCTCTACGGTCAGCTTCGTACTTCATATGGCTACTTTCAAACAGGCCAAAGGCTTGTTTGGTATGACCATTCAGTGTGTCAAACCCTGTTTTGTCATCGACGTACTTGGCATCTGGGTGTTTTGCCTGCCATTCCGAAATCAGGTTACGACCGTCTTTGCGTTTGCCTTTCTTACCCTCTGGACCAACGGTTGTGGACGGTAAGAACTCACGACGTCCGCCACCGAAGACAACATCCATACCTTGACCACCGTTGAAATTGATCAACTGCTGCGCGATATCAATACAACCTTGGTTTTTAGCAATATTTGGGAGTTTCGAGTCATTTTCCCAGTTACGATCGGCTGAATGAGCGTAAGTGGTTGCTGGTGTTGCGTGCGTAATGCGTGCCGTTGAAACCACACCAACGGACAGTCCTTTCTCCGCCGCCATTTCCCAAGCTGTTTTGGCTTCGTGGCCGATTTGGGTATTACAAAAGCCTCTTTGAACGTTGTCATCAACGCTGATAATACCTTGTTTGGTTTTAACACCGGTGACCATTGCACTTGCTGTACCTGCTGAATCAGGCGTTTGGGCATCCGTATTGTAAGTTTTAGAAAGCGCGACATAAGGCAACTGTTCCATTGCAAGCTGATACTCTTCGCCTTGCATACCGCGACGCTGTCCCTCATAAATTCGAGCAGCGGTGATTGTACCGACACTCATGCCGTCACCAACGAATAGGATGACATTTTTAGCCGGTTTCGCGATGGGCTTATTCGCTTTTGCTTTGGCAATTTGTTGCTGAGCCTGAACAAACCAAGCATCGTTTTTTTGCGGTGTATTCATTTGAGACATTTCACCGGTTGATGTACAACCGACAAGTGACGCCATCAGTCCACTGGCTAATAATAGATGGTTATTTTTCACAAAAATTCTCCGTGTTTTCTTTTTTATAATATCCACTGATACCACATTGAGATTCGTCTTCTATTAACACTGAAAAACATGAATCATTTGTGAATAAATCATTAAACTTTTGTGTGGCTATATTTTTTATCGGTTGATTCAGTATATTGAAGGCAAGAGAAATCAGTCCTTAAAATAAAGTTTTGGATGAATTTATGATTGAAAGAAATGCGGTTTGGTTTTTATTTTTCTTGATTGGGTTAGGCTTACTGTCTGATAGTGTCAGTGCGCAGACTCAGCAACAATCAGTCGTGACGTTATCATGGGAAGACTTAATTCCCAAGGGGGAACGACATCCCGATCCCCCCGTTCGCGCGACCCCCATTGACCATGACAATGATACCCCGCCACAGTTGAAAATTGGTGGTGTTCGCCACGATCTGGATGGAAAAATAGTGAAAATCCCCGGATTTGTTATTCCGCTGGAGGGCGACGATAAAACAGTGACGGAGTTTCTGCTGGTCCCATTTCTCGGCGCATGTATTCATGTGCCGCCGCCGCCGCCGAATCAGATCATTTATGTCAAATTTGAGCATGGGGCGCCGATCCGGCAATTATGGGATATTGTTTATGTTGTCGGTCAGCTCAAAACAGAAACAATGAATCTGGATTTGGGAGAAACGGGCTACGTGTTGTATGGGCAAGATCTTGACGATTATGAGTCAGACAATCGTGGATGAAGAACGAAGAGGACCAGAATTAAGCGGGCAATCTGCTGGTCTAATGACCAATTTTCTATTTTGACGATAGCGAGTTGGGACGTAGGTGACAAATCTGTATGTTGATGAATAGGTAACGCTATGAAGCGAAGGTTGTTTTGGTTATCCTAAGCCCTGAATCGGAGTTGGATGGAGGTCACGATGGCGAAGGATTGGGATGAACTCGCTACGGCTTGGGAATCTGATCAGGTCAATAGAGAGCTGACAGAAAAAGTATTTGCTGAATTAACGAAGAATATTCATTTGGAAGGCAAACACATTCTGGATTTCGGGTGTGGAACTGGCTTGTTAAGTGAGTTGATGTCGCCACAAGCTCGCTCGATTATTGCATTGGATTCATCAGAGTCCATGATCGAAGAGCTCGATAGAAAAGAACTGACAAATGTTGAGCCTGTTGTTGACGCTTTGACGAGAGGGCTCGTTGCTCAGCATCCAGCTTTTCGTAAACAGTTTGATTTGGTGGTTGCCGTCTCTGTGTGTGAATTTTTACCTCATTTGGCGGAATCTTTAGAGATTATTTACTCGCTGCTCAATCAGGGGAGTACATTTATTCACTGGGACTGGATCATTGATGATGAAGACCGCACATCGGGCTTAGGGATGGTTGAAATGCAGGATGAGTTAATTCAGGCTGGTTTTACTCATGTGAACGTCGCTCAGGTGTTTAAGATTAAAACAGCGCAAGGCGCCATGTCTGTCATGATGGGGATTGCGGTTAAATAATTTATTGTTACAACTCGACACGTTTCAATTGTCATTTCAATTCTCGTTTTAGAAAACAGCGCCATTTCATTGAGGCGCTGTTTTTTTATGCTTTCTTTTGCTTCAGTTTTCTCCCTTAAGCTTTTCTTAAGTTTCCTACCTTATTCTGATTTCAGGTCTTCAAGAGGGTTGAATGATGCAAGCAGCTCTGCGTAATGCTTCAATGACATTAGAGATAATTAGTGAGACGCACCCTATGCGTCATCAGGTTGAACGGTATATAGCCGAAAGATATTCATATGCATTTGATGCCAATATCGAGCAATTCATGCCACTGTTTTTAGCGTTGTTACAGGGAGAGGACATTCAGTCAATTTGTGGTTATCGAGCCGCCTCTGAAGCACCGTTATTTCTGGAGCAATATTTGGACTTGGCTGCTGAAAAGGCAGTTTCTGAGGCTTTTGCACAGACCATCGAGCGTACGACGCTGATTGAGTTCGGGCAACTTGCTTCGTTTTCCAAAGGGTTATCACCATTTCATTTTTATCTGATTGCCCAACGCTTGGTTGAGATGGGATATCAGTGGTGTATCTGTACGGTTACGGATCCGCTTTACGCCCTAATGAAGCGCTTAGGACTGAACCCAGTCGTGATTGCTCAAGCGGATGCTCGAAGAGTCGATCATGCCGCTCAGTGGGGACGTTACTATCAGCTTCGTCCCCGAATTGTCGCTGGCGATCTGCAACAAAGTCTGGCTCATTTGAAGCGTTATTGGTTGACTAAAGGTATCTGTACAGAATGAGGCATTATCAATGAGTGAAAGTATATTATCTGCATTATTTTCTCATGCGAGTCAGCGTCCGGATGCCATTGCATTTATCGGCCAGAATGCACTTGGTGAACCTGAGACACTGACGTTTCAACAACTGTCTGAACAGGTTCTTCACTATGCTGATGTGTTCAGCGAATTACAGTCACGTTGCATCGCCATTTATGCAGAGAACAGTTTGTCCTGGCTGATTGCGGATTTAGCCGCAATGTATGCACAAATTCCTTGTGTGCCGCTGCCTAAATTTTTTAGCCCTGCTCAGATTGAACACGTTCTTTCTCAAACGGGGACAGACACGCTTATCTATGATCAGCCTTTGCAGGGATTTGAGCCTTGCGGTGAACTGCAAGAGTGCGCCATTGGGCGGCGCGCTGAATTCAACAATGAGTCTGAACATTCTCATTGTGTTCACGGGGGAATTCTTCCGGGAACCGTCAAAATTACGTTTACCTCGGGTTCAACCGGGCAACCCAAGGGGGTGTGTTTGAGTCAGCAGAGTCTCGATCAGGTGACATCGAGTCTGGCGCAGGCGATGGCCAAACAGAGTGGCTTAGAAAAACATCTGGTGATGTTGCCACTGTCCACTTTGCTGGAAAATATCACGGGCGTGTATGTCCCCTTAGTGCTTGGTTTAACATCGGTGGTGTTGAATGGTGCATCTGTCGGGCTTCAGGGCTCTAGCCAGTTTTCTCCGGAGCAATTTGCAGGCGCATTAATGAAATACCAGCCTCATTCGCTGGTACTGACACCGGCGTTGTTACACGCGTTGATCGCTGTGACTCGCCATGTTCCCCAACTCGCCGGGTCGCTTCAGTTTATCGCTGTCGGTGGTGCCAGAGTCACCCCACAAACATTGGTTGAAGCCCATCGCTTAGGATTGCCGGTGTATGAGGGATACGGATTATCTGAATGTGGCTCGGTGGTCAGTCTGAATACGCCGGATGCCAATCGCCCCGGAACCGCAGGAAAAATTTTGCCCCATGCTGAAGTGCGGATCACGGATGATGGTGAGATTCTCGTCAGAGGCGCTGTTGCACTTGGATATATCAATCAGCCTTTGGCTTCAGAATGGGTCGCGACCGGAGATCTGGGGCATGTTGATGAGCGCGGCTTTTTATCGGTTCAGGGGAGAAAGAAAAATCAGATTATTACTGGATTTGGCCGCAATATTTCTCCTGAATGGATTGAATCAGAAAGCCAGCAATGGGATGCTCTGCGAAGTTTGATTGTTGTCGGTGAAGCAAAGGACCGGCTCATGGGGGTTGTTCTGTCTCAGGATGTGGAAAAAGTGACGACTGCGATTGCCGCGTTGAATTGTCAGTTGCCTGATTATGCGCATATTTGTCAGGTGATATTGGTTTTGTCACCGCAAGAATACCGAGCATTGCTGACAGCAAATGGGCGCCCTAAACGACATCTGGTTGAAGAACAGGTGGACTTGTGGTGCGGCAATATTGCGTCTTTTCAGAATATGATAAAGCGAATTGATATTTAATTTTAACATTGATTGTGGAGTAGAACAGATGAGTGATTTTTTTAATCAGTTACAACAAGCAACCCAGCCTGCCCGTGAGACGATGTTGTCTGCACCGATTATCGCTGCATGTCATCAGGGCAACATTAATCTGGCTCAGTATCAGGCATTTCTGACCCAGGCATACCATCATGTGAAACATACGGTGCCATTGCTCATGGCATGTGGGGCTCGCCTCGGCGAAGAGAAAGAATGGTTGCGGACTGCGATTGCCGAATATATTGAAGAGGAAATCGGTCACCATGAGTGGATTTTGAATGATATTGACGCTTGCGGTGGTTCTGCCGATGATGTGCGTCACAATCTGAATGATGGTGCGGTTTGTTCAGCGATTGAATTGATGGTCGCTTATTTATATCACCAGATTGACCGAGGCCATCCGCTGGCTTTATTCGGTATGGTTTGGGTCTTGGAAGGGACAAGTGTTGGTATCGGTGGGCAGGTTGCTCAACAGGTTAAGCAAACGCTCAATTTGCAAGATGATGCATTGACTTATCTGACTTCTCATAGTGAACTTGATCAGGAGCATATTCAGTTTTTTGCCCGCCTGATGGGTCAGATCACCGACCCGGATGAGCAGCAAGTGATTATCCGTTCTGCCAATATGGTATTTCAGCTGTACGGACAAATGCTACAGACGCTAACCCAATAAACGGCAATCAATTGTCGTCAAGGAGCAACAGGTTATGAGAGCGAGTATAAGAAAGCGGATAATGACAGCATGCTGCCTTTTGATCGGGTCATCATCCGTATGGGCAAGTGGTGCTGACCCACTGGTCACGATTCAGAAAAAGTGGGCCGAGTGCCAGTATCAATCAAAGGATGAGGATCAGCAAGTTTACTGTCTGGAGAATCTGGTTAAATTGAGTGACAGCTCGCTTCAACATGCCCCGGATCGCAATGATTTAAAAATCTGGCTGGCAATTAGTAAGAGTTCACTGGCGGGCGCAGATGGTGGATTAGGTGGCCTCTCTTTGGCAAAACAAGCGAGAGCCTTGCTGGAAGACGTAGTAAAAACAGCACCAGAGACATTAGACGGGTCAGCATATGTCACATTAGGAACGCTGTACTATAAAGTGCCGGGATGGCCCGTTGGGTTTGGCGATGATGACAAGGCTGAAGAGATGCTCAAAAAGGCTTTGAAATATAATCCGAATGGGATTGATCCCAACTATTTTTATGCTGATTTTCTGGCGGAAGATGGGCGTAAAGCTGAAGCGATTAAATATCTGAAACGTGCGGCGGTGGCACCGGCAAGAGAAACGAGACCGCTCGCTGATCAGGGACGGATGGCCGAAGTTCAGCGACGTTTAAAAGAGTTAGGTGCTCAATGAGACTATTGCTCGTCGAAGATGATGTGTTATTAGGAGAGTCGATGGTGACGGCATTGCATCGTCATGGTTACACCGTTGACTGGCTTGAACGGGGTTCCGGTGTTGTGACTGCTCTGAAAACAGAGCAGTTTACGGCGATTATTCTTGATCTCATGCTGCCTGATATTGGTGGATTTGAGGTTCTGAAAGCGGTGCGGCGTGCGGGATATTCACTACCGATTATGATTTTAACCGCGCGTGATGAAATTCAAGATCGCGTGAAAGGATTAGATGGCGGCGCTGATGATTATCTGGTGAAGCCATTTGCATTAGAAGAATTACTGGCCCGTTTACGCGTGATGATTCGGCGACTCTCCGGTGCAACTGATAGTCAGGTGGAAGTCGGTGATTTAGTGTTGTCTCTGGACAGACAGGTTGTATTGTACCAAGGACAGGCACTGAAGCTGACCAACAATGAATTTAAGCTGCTGGCATCGCTGATGAATCAGGCTGGACGGGTCATGAGTAAAGAGCAACTTCAGCAGTCGTTACACGGTTGGGATGAAGGCAGCAGTGATAATGCGATTGAAGTGCACATCCATAATTTGCGCAAAAAAGTCCCGGGCAATGTGATAAAAAACATTCGTGGTGTAGGATATATCATTGAAAAGTATTAAAAAAATATATTCTATAAAAAAGCGTATTACGTTGTCGATGATTGCGCTCTCTTCGGTGTTTATTCTTGTTTCTCTGTTTTTCAGCTATAGCTCATCACACCATGAGATTCTGGAAGTCTATGATGCGCGGTTGGGACAGACGGCCAAGCTCTTTTTATTAAGTCTGCCGGATTCCGGTACGCTAAAAGTGAACTCTGAAAATGTCAGACAGCTAGACAGCTGGATGCAAAATATCCGGGATGCGCATAGTGATGATAAAGCAACCGCTTATGGGCATCCCTATGAACAAAAATTACTGATTCAGTTGTATCGGGATGGCAAAGTCGTCTGGGGATCGCACCTGCGTAATCATGTGATCGTGCATGATCCGACTTATTCCGGGTTTGGCTATGTTGATGTCGCCGGCAAGCAGTGGCGGTATTTTCAACTTCCCTTGAAGCGATATAATTCGCAGCATTCCGAGTACATTATTGTTGCGGAGCAGCAAGCGGTCCGGAATGAGATGATTACCGAACTTGCATTTTCCACGGTGGTCCCACAGTTGGTGCTGATCCCATGCTTAGCGCTGGTATTGTACTTTTTGATTGATCGCCATTTTGCTCCGATTACCGAATTACAACAGGCCATTTCCCGACGGAGTGTGAGCAAGCTCGATTCCGTGACGGTCGGGCTTGATACGACCGAGTTGTCATCGTTAGTGACAACTTTAAATCGATTACTTGCTGAACTGGATAGTGCGTGGAAACGAGAAAAACGTTTTACCGGGATGGCGGCTCACGAGTTAAAAACACCATTAGCTGTATTGCGACTGAATGCTGAAAACGCCTTAAACAGTGAGCGTGAAGAGGATTTGCATACCGACTTACACAATATTTTGCGAGGCATTGAACGTTCAGATCGTCTGATTCAACAGTTGCTCACTTTAGCCCGGGTTGAAAACATCCACAGTATGGAACGGGCTGAGATCGATTTGAAACGCTTAGTTCAATATGTCATGGGAGAACTGGCACCGTTGGCGTTGCGAAATAAACAGGAGATATCACTGAGCGGTGATGACTGCCTGATCCCCGGAGATGAATCGTTATTGGGAATTCTACTGAGTAATCTGATTGATAATGCCATTCGCTATGCTGGTGAGGGGCAACAGATTACGGTGACGCTGAAAGATTTGCCGGATAGGGTGCAGGTTTATGTCACCGACACCGGCGAAGATCTTACTGCTGAAGCGCGTGAAAAATTGTTTGAAAGTTTTTATCGCTCAAATCGGGAAAGAGGTGATGGCGCAGGATTGGGGCTTGCGATTACAAGAGATATCGTCAAGCTGCATTATGGAACGGTTGAACTGCTGCCCCGAGAGAATCAGGCAAATACATTTTTGGTGTCATTCATGAAAAATCAGCATGAGCTTTAGCCTTCTTGGTCAAAAGCAGTCACAAGAGACAGAATCATAAAAGGAACATGGGGTATGGATTTGAAGCGTAAACGTATTTTGTTAACCGGAGCTTCAGGCGGTATTGGTCAGGCGATGGCGACGGAGCTGGCATCTGCGGGTGCGCATCTGTTTTTAGTCGGACGACATCACGAGAAGTTAGAAGCAGTCAGAGCCACTCTGGCTGAGCCGGAAAAACATGTGGTGTTTTCTGCCGATCTCACCTGCGAAGCGGATCTGGAACGACTCAATCATACCGGCAATCAGTTCAATCAGTCTGGTGAGGGAATCGACATCGTGATTAATAACGCGGGGGTGAATGAATTTAACTTTCTTGCCAGTCGCACCATTGCGTCTGTACAGCAGGAACTGAATGTGAATCTGTTAGCACCGATGTTAGTCAGCAAAATGGCGCTGAATTGGTTGAACCGCCCGGGCATTATTTTGAATATCGGTTCGGCATTCGGGAGCATCGGTTATCCGGGCTATACCGTTTACTGTGGCGCCAAAGCGGGAATGTACCGGTTTAGTGAAGCGCTGGATCGCGAATTGGATGGCTCTGGGATTCGGGTACTGTATGTCGCGCCCCGGGCAACGGATACTGATTTAAATTCATCGCTGGTAAAACAGATGAATCAGGAACTCGGAAACCGCAGTGACTCGCCACAGGTCGTTGCAAAACAGGTCATCGAGTCCTTAAAACATGAAACAACATCTCGTTGGATTGGTTGGCCGGAGAAACTGTTTGTCCGGGTGAACCAGATTTTCCCCGCCATTGTCGCTCAGTCAATTCGCCGCCAGCAAGCGAAAATCCATCATTTCATTGGTCTTATTCATCCTGAAAAATGATGGCAAAAATACAAATACAAACAGACAGACATTGAAGACGAGTTTTGAATGTTGGGGCTGACCATCGGTAAAATTTTGTTCCATATCGCGGTCACGTTCATCGCACTCTGTGGTATTTTTTTGCGAAATAATTGCTCACCAAGGGTGATAAACGTTCCATTTTTACAGTAACTCATTATTATGTATACCTAGTTTGTGGGAATACCTCAGGCGCAGCCCCCTTTTATTGATAAACAAGGAGTCCAACGCGGATGGGCGAATTGATACAACAAGGCGTGTCTGGCTCTTTGATTGGCGTGGCCATTTTTTACCTGCTCAGCTCATTGCTCGTCAAACAGTGGGTTCGTATTGATATTTACCAACTGCTCCTATTCATGGCCGTTGCGTTTCTTGTGGCTATTGTTTGTGAGGTTGGTCTTGGTAAGCTGTATTATCTCGTCATGGGCAAACCACTCTGGCAGTATCATGTCTGGCCCATTCACGATGGTTACACCTCAGCACTGAATTTCATCATTTGGCCAGTATATGGCTTTTACCAATACTGCTTTCATCATGTGCTGACCCGCAAAAACCTGCACTTACGCCCCTATTGGCTCATGGGTCTGGTATCCGGTCTCGATGGGCCGATACTGGAGATTCTTGCCAATGGCTTTTTCTTACTGTTTTATCAGACCTTCTACTTCTATTATTTACCTGAGGACATGAGACACTTCACTTCGATCCAAGTTGTGCCCTTGTACATGATTATGGGCGTGATTCTTACGGTGGTACTCAAGCAACTACGAGAGCGTCCCCCGAGTTGGCTATACCCGATTGTATTTTACTCTGCGGGTGCTGCTTTTATTTTCATCGGCTAATCAGTAAAAATTAAAATCATCTTGGATAACCGGAAGTGGAACTTTGCGTTGTTTGAGTATGTTGATCTGACGTTTTGACCATTGGCGCTCAGTCGATTCGTCGCCAGCCAGCCAGAATCCATCATTTCATTGGTCTTATTTATTCAGGAAAATGATGAAAAAATACAATAAATTCTTAAATTAATGAATTGGTGTGAATTGCACACAATGTCACAACTGTTTTTTGTTTGGTGGGATTTTTTTGACGCAAGTCACATATTTTTTGTAAGAAGTCACGTTTAATAGCTCAACTGCTTGAGAAAGATTAAAGCTGATAACGTCAGTTGCAAGTATCAGTAACAAGCGCGGTGACTAACAACGCTGGCTGAAACGAAAAAAAATATAATAAAGTATGAATAAGGGCCTGTCTGAGACAGGCCCTTATTCATTCTAGCGCAAAGGAATATAGTGGATTATTTGCTGTGTTCTGGTTGTGACCACATGCCCTCCTTCTGATGCCAGTAGGCTCGATAATAATCCTCACCTGAATCATGCCAAAAACCGAGCGGTTGATTAGGAAAACTGTTCGTGCATCTTAGATTTTGTTCCTCAATCAGGACATGACATCCTAATGCGGGTGTCGTGCTGTACTGCCTGTCCACATAAGCTCCTGTGTCCACATAATCCCTGTCCACATCAGCCATTGGGTGGCCGATCAAGAAAGAACCGGCAATATCTTCTTCTTGAGATGCAGGAATCACACATATGTCGGGTTGAATATAGGAATAGATGTATTCGAATGGGGGCGGATAGTTGATAGCACCGCTGACGATTAGTGCCTGTAAAGACTCCATGGCATAGACGTGCCCCGGAGAAAACACTTGTTCCCGTAGATGATCCAGATAGGCAGAAGACATATGGATGATGTTACTTTGTGATTCTTCTGCCAGCGACCATAGTGCATGCATATTGGGGAAGAAGGGGGCACCGTCGTAAAATACGAGGGTTGCTCCACTGGCCAGTGCTGACGTATGCCAGATCAAGGCCGTGCTACTGCATGAGCAATGGCTGAGCAGGCGAGTGCCTGGCTGAATATTACAATGGAGTTGGTGCTCTTTTAAATGATTGAGAATGATGCCCCCGACACGATGGACGACTCGCTCGTTCTTGCCTGAAGGTTGCTGATGGTGATGAATGAAGAGCGGATCATTAAAGCCGACCCGTTCATAGTTGATTCCTCTGGATAGATAACTGGCCAGAATTGCCTGCCAGTCTGAAAATGTATCGACATAGTTAGATGAAAACTGCGGGGTTTGCAGGTATTCGATCTGACATGTATTGAGCAAACTTGTCAGATGATCAACCAGCTTTCGATTATTCTCTTCTGTGTTGATGGTCGCACCGGCTCGGTTATACCCATTGCTACAGAATAATACTTTGGGGTGCAGTGGTTGAAAACACGCCATAGTGGTTTGGATATCAGTATCTTCCGGAGAGAGAGAAGACCAGATTGCGCCCAGACTGGTGACTGCCAGCAGAGCCACAATGGTTTCAGGGATATGGGGGAGATAGCCAACCACGACATCCCCTCGCTCGACACCGTTTTGAGTCAGCCATTGCTGGACGAGTGAAACTTGATCGCACAGTTGTTGCCAAGTCTGCGTTTTTGTCTGACCGTTTTCATTTTTAAACCAGAGTGCAATGGCATCAGGCTCCTGAAATGCATAGGAGAGTAAATTTTCAGCATAATTGAGCTGTGCCTGAGGAAACCAGATCGTATCTCGGGCCGCGATGAACTTCTCCCATTTGGTAACGGATTCGCCGAAGACGCAATCTCCCCGGAATCCGATGACATCACAGTATTGCCATACTTCCAGCCAGAATTGTTTACTGTGAGTCACCGACCACTGATGCAGTTGCTCAAAACCTTCAAGCGCTTCACCTTGCATGTTGATGTGCTCAATAAATTGGTAAAGGTTTGATGAACGAATCGATTCAGGACTCGGTGTCCATAATTGAGCATCATTTGCCATAGTTATATCTCGTTGTCGTATACAGAACAGATAAGTTAATTGGCGGTACTTACCATACTTATTGCTAGATCAACGGAATCATTCTGATGAGTACATTCATACCCAGAGACATCATCTGAAGATACATATCTAAAGTCTTGTAAGATTTGGTGAAAACGTCAAATAAGAAAGTGTTATTGGCGGCGCTGAATCACGAATAAAGTGAGGTGTCTGACAAAATCCAGATAAAAAAATAGCCAGCCACAATATTGTGTGACTGGCCGTAATTTATTGTGAACAAGTATTCATTCACTAACAACGTCAGTTGGCTAGGTGACCCTCGGCTTAAGAAGGGTCGCTTAGAATAAAGCATGAAGCGTGCCAACTACAAAATACCGTTATTTTGTGCGTTTTGTAGGCAAATTAAGTCATATGAGCTCTGTTTTTTGCATATCGCAAGTGCAAAATGCAAATGGCGAACAAAATGCTAGTGATACCGTTATCATATTAATGTTAGAAAAATGTCATATGAATTAAAAAATATTTTGTTATACATCTAAATATTTGACGTCTTAAGTTATATGGTGGGCTTTATATTTTTATTGATTTAAATCAGATAATTAGATTTTTTATGGCTGTTTTTGTCTAAAATTACGCTTGAAATAAGCACAAATCATATGTTAGTGTTTTGGAAAATTAATTAGAGTTCAAAATAATTAGGCATTATCATGATCACCAACATACCATGGTCAGAAATGGCTAGAGCGACACTAGAGCGAAATCGTTCGCAGTGGATTTTTAGAACCCCGATTCGTTCAGATGGTCAGCGGATTCACGAATTAGTCAGTTTGTGTCCACCATTGGATGAAAATTCTGCATATTGTAATTTTTTACAGTCAATTCATTTCCAAAAAACGTGCATTCTTGCTGAACAGCAAGATGATATTTTGGGATTTATTTCTGCTTATCGTAAACCGGACAAGCCTTCAGAGCTGTTTATCTGGCAGGTTGCTGTACATCCGTCTGCCCGAGGGAAAGGTTTAGCTTTTGATATGTTAAAGCAGCTGATTTCTCAGGAGAACTTACAGGATATCGAAGCGATAGAGACCACGATTACCAGAGATAATCAGGGCTCTTGGAACCTATTTAAGAAATTCGACCGTGCTAACGGTCTGCAAGGGCAGGTTTCAACGTTTCTTGATGAGACGCGACATTTCGATGGACAACATGAAACGGAATATCTGTACCGCATTCCGTTTGAGTCAATCCCACAGACGTAGTGACGACTAAACGTAAGTATTTACTGAAGTGACAAGTACACTCCAGCGATTGCTGTTGTCTGCTTGCCCAATTTACCCAATTCATACATAGCAAATTCAAACAAAGGAAATGTATTCAATTATGAATATTTTCAACGAGAAAGAGTCAAACGTACAATCGTATGCTAATCACTTCCCTGTCGTGTTCGCGACCGCAAAAGGGAGCTGTCTGTATTCCGAACGTGGTGACCGCTATCTTGATTTCTTAGCCGGTGCCGGTGCATTAAATTACGGTCATAACAATGCCATTTTGAAACAGGCATTGCTGGATTATATCGACCGGGATGGTGTCACGCATGGTCTGGATATGTACTCTCAGGCTAAGGCCGAATTTTTACAAGCATTTGAGCACCACATTCTTCGACCACGTATGCTGGATTATAAAGTTCAGTTTACCGGACCAACAGGCACCAATGCGGTTGAAGCTGCATTAAAACTGGCTCGTAAAGTCACCGGTCGCAGTAATGTTGTCGCCTTTACCAATGGTTTTCATGGTTGTTCGTATGGTGCGCTTGCCGCGACCGGCAATCAGCATCACCGCGGTGCAGCAGGACTACATTTACATGGCATTCAACGTCTGCCTTATGACGGATATGCGGGACAAGACGGCTTGAAATTGTTTGAAACTATGTTAACCGATGGTTCTTCAGGAATGGATAAACCCGCTGCCGTACTGGTTGAGACCGTACAGGGAGAAGGGGGGCTCAACGTGGCTTCCGAGAGCTGGTTACAACGTTTGAATACGCTTTGTAAACGCCACAAAATTTTGTTGATTGTCGATGACATCCAAGCCGGATGTGGCCGTACAGGCACCTTCTTTAGCTTTGAATCTGCCGGTATTACCCCCGATATTGTGACGTTATCGAAATCAATCAGTGGTTACGGTCTGCCGATGTCACTGGTACTGATGAAACCAGAGCTGGATATTTGGGAATCCGGTGAGCATAACGGGACATTCCGTGGTAACAACCATGCGTTTGTGACCGCAACCAAAGCCATTGAAACCTATTGGACCAACCATGATCTTGAGCATCACATTGGTGAGTGTGCTCAAGTGGTCACTAACATGATCGAGAAAATGATCCGTCGATATCCAGAGTTGCTTTCACACCGTAAAGGGCGTGGATTGATGCAGGGGGTGGCGTGTACTTCCGGTGAAGTGGCCGAAAAAATCGCCCGGGAATGTTTCAATCAGAGCATGATCATCGAAACTGCTGGTCCTGACGGTGAAGTTCTGAAGTTCTTCTGTCCATTGACAATCAGCTCCGACGAGCTGCAAGAAGGACTGGATATTTTTCAGCGTGCGACAGAGACCGTGGCACCGCAATACATCAAAAAAGCATCTTAAGGGATTGTTATGATTGTCAGAACATTAAAGGAATGTATTCAGAGTGAGCGACGTGTCGTCGCGGAAAACTGGGAAAGCGTCCGCATGTTATTGAAAGATGACAATATGGGATTCTCATTTCATATCACGACGATTTATCAGGATACCGAGACACATATTCATTATAAGAATCATCTTGAATCTGTGTACTGCGTCTCCGGCAGCGGGGAAATTGAAGTTGTCGGTGGAGAGACCTTCCCGATTGAACCGGGAACGCTGTACATCTTGGATCAGCATGATGAACATTATCTACGGGCATATCCCGGACAGAACATGGTGATGGCTTGTGTCTTTAACCCACCGTTGAATGGACAAGAAGTTCATGATGCGTCCGGTGTCTATCCGCTGAGTTAAGTCGTCGTCAAAGTTGATTGTGATGTTGGAGGAATGTATCTATCCGGACAGTCAGGAGACTGTCCGGTCATAACAAGGAGAAAACATGTCATTTACCGTAGAGAAAATCGGCGGTACATCCATGACTGCATTTGATGCCGTCATGGAAAATATCCTGCTACGGCCGGAAAATCCTTATCAACGTATTTTTGTGGTTTCTGCTTATTCAGGCATTACCGATGCGTTATTGGAATGTAAAAAAACCGGTCAGCCCGGTATTTATCAGTTAATCGCCCAAAGAAGTGAGAAGTGGCAGGAGAAAATGGAAGAGTTAGAGCAGCGGATGATGCTCATCAACCAGAATATTTTTGCTGACCCGATGTCTCGTCTTCGCGCCGATAAGTTTATCCGCTCCCGTTTGTCTGAAGCGAAGAATTGTATCCGCAATATTATGGATACTTGCCAGCATGGACAATTTTCGCTGAATCGTTATCTGCCGCAGATTCGAGAGTTTCTGTCTTCTCTAGGAGAAGCACACAGTGCTTATAATACGGTCTTGAAGCTGAAACATTTTGGTATTAATTCTCGTTTTATTGATTTATCGGGATGGAATGAAGATCACCACGGTAGTCTGGATGATGTCATTCGTCATGCATTTGAAAGCGTTGATGTGACATGTGAACTACCGATTGTAACGGGTTATGCGTATTGTGATGAAGGTTTGATGAAAACGTATGATCGAGGCTACAGCGAGATGACATTTAGCCGTATTGCTGCCCTAACGGGCGCCGGGCAGGCGATCATTCATAAAGAATACCATCTCAGTACAGCGGATCCGGGCATTGTCGGTGCGGATGTTGTGCGCCCGATGGGAGAGACGAACTTTGATGTCGCCGATCAACTGGCGAACCTCGGCATGGAAGCGATTCACCCCAACGCTGCAACTGGACTACGCCAGCAGAATATTCCTTTGATCGTCAAAAACACCTTTGAACCGGAACACACCGGGACACGTATTTCAGGCGGACACGATCCTGAGAATCATCGTGTGGAAATTATTGCTGGCCGCGATAAAGTGTTTGCACTGCATTTGTTTGATCAATCGATGGTTGGATTGGTTGATACCGTCAGCTATGAGATGGCAGAGATGATCGCTGAAGCGAAAGTGGATCTGATCGGAAAAGAGATGAATGCCAACTCGATGACTTATTATTTACATGGGCAGAGTGATAGTTTGAACCGTCTGCTCACGAGTGTAGAACAGCGTTATCCTGCGGCATCTGTTTCTGGAAAAATGGTTGCGTTGATCTCGGCGATCGGGGCTTCGATGGACACATGTGAAGTGTTGGCAAATGGTATGGTTGCATTGGGGCAGGGTAATATTCAGCCGATGGCCGTGCTCTCGTCACTCAGAAATGTCAATGTGCAGTTTTGTGTCGAAGATAAGCATTATCATCAGGCGATTTGTTTACTCCATGAAATGTTGATTGAAGATCATTGTCCGAAAAGAAATGTAAGAAGTTATGCCGCCTGATTTAGGTTAAATGTGCATCACAATACCGAAAACGGATGACAGAGACTGTCATCCGTTTTTTTATAATGCGTTGTTCGGAGACTTTGTAGAGAAACAATAAAATAAATGTGAATCAAATATTGACGATTATTTTATAGGATGTAAATGCAGGGTCAAAATATATATTTTCCTCATGTTTTATATCAATTGATTGGGTGACTCGACGTCCGATTACCTGATAAATTTTATTACAATTATTTAAATTGAGTTTATGAAATAATTATGATAAGTGAAGTTTATTTTTGACAGTCGCGATAGTATTCATCCTATATGTCATGGTTTTCATCAAATAACATTAATCAAACCTTTGAAACAGGATTAGAAAATTTTTAACAAAAAAGGTTTTTTATAAAATAAAATTTAAAATTGATAGGTCAATCTATAAATTTAATAAAAATATTTTAATTTTGATGTTTGTCAGGTTTTTTTGGGAGAAAATATTGCACAATTTAAGTGCAATTGGTCTTGGGACATCATGATAGAGTCCGATGTATTGATTATATCGGCTGATGCATATGTTTGGCATATATTTACGGACAATGATGAAAATAAGGACATTACCTTTATCTATATTCTACATACTTTTCGTTTAAGTACGAAACTAATTGCGATAAAGATTATAGAAATTAATTAAAAGGTAAATGAAATGAATAAAAAATATTTATCCAAAACGATGGCTGCGTTGATGCTCTGTACCTCTTTTGCTTCTTTTGCAAACGCGGATAAACCGACTGTCAAAATTTACGCAACTGGAGGAACCATTGCGGGAAGTTCTGAATCAAATATGGATACAACAGATTATAAAGCCGGCAAAATCGGTGTTGATCTGTTGATTTCTGCTGTACCTGAGTTAAAAGATTTTGCCCATGTGATTGGTGAACAGATTGCAAACACAGACAGTAATAATATTAATCAGAATATTTTGTTAAAGCTCAGCAAATCGATCAGTCTGCAACTGGCTGATGCCGATACCAGTGGTGTTGTGGTCACTCATGGGACTGACACACTTGAGGAAACAGCATTTTTCCTTGATTTGACGGTAAAAAGCAACAAACCTGTTGTCATTGTTGGTGCCATGCGTCCGGCAACTGCGATTAGTGCGGATGGTGGCATGAACTTGCTGGAAGCTGTCAGACTGGCGTCAGACGATGATGCGCAAGATCGTGGCGCAATGGTTGTACTGAATGACCGGATCGGTTCTGCATTCTATACCACCAAAACCAATTCAACGATGCTGGATACATTTAAAGCAACGGAACAGGGATTTCTGGGCGCATTCTTAAGTGGTGCACCGCACTTCTATTATGAGCCGACAAAACCAGTTGATAAGCCTTATTTCGATATCAGCCATGTCAAACAATTACCAAAAGTGAAAATCTTGTATAGCTATCAGGATCAAGATCCTGCGTTGCTCCATGCCGCAATTAAAGAAGGTGCAAAAGGTATTGTCATTGCAGGCACCGGTAACGGCTCTTTATCAGATGTTATGCTTGAAGCCGTACAAGAAACAATGGATAAAGGTATTCCGGTTGTGCGCTCAACCCGTACCGGTAACGGATTCGTGACGCCAAAACAAGAAGGTATCGGCTCCGGTGTTTATAATCCTCAGAAAGCGAAAGTGCTGCTGTCTCTGGCACTGGCTCACGGTGATAACCTTAAGACAATCAGAAATTACTTCGAAAACTAAGCGGCACTGATACATATCTGCTAAAGGGTCTGCGATGCGGACCCTTTTCTATTTTGTGCCCACTTGAGATTCAACGTTCAACCTCACCGTAATGGCGATGAATCGGCGTCTCCCATTTCTTTACGAAACAGCTTCATAAGACAGCTTAATAAAACAGCTTCACGGGAAAGCTCAACGGAACAGTCACTTTTAGTGCCGGCTAATACTTTAGCGAAATACTTTAGCGGGACAGACACTTTAGCCAGCCATCTCATCATATCTATCTTGACAGGACAGCCATCTTAACCATTCAGTAATGGATCTCACTAATTGATTTTTTTCTGCAGGTAATTTGTCTGATTTCCTTATCGTTAGCTATATTGACCATTATCTAAGCAACAATTGTGATAAGGACTCCGATTATGATTCGTCATCTGTCATCGATGATTTTTACCGTACTGCTATCATTTACTTCACTATTACCACTAACGTCTGTCCACGCCGAAGATGCACCTGACAGTCTGAACGAGTTGATCCCTAAATTGGACAGCTGGGGAAGAGATCCTGTTCTGATTGAGGCCGTGAAAGCACAAAATAAGCAGGAAGTCTCTCTAGATGAGATAAAAAAAATGGATGAGACATGGAGAAACACATCGGATGTCGATGATTTCATGTCCTCTCTGATGGGTAATAAAGCCGCGAAAAGGTTGTTGGAACTTGAAAATAGTATGCCGTTTCTTATCGAGCTTTTTCTCATGGACAATCAAGGCGCTAATGTGGCGATGACCAACAAGACCTCTGACTATTGGCAGGGAGATGAGGCTAAGTTCATTCAGTCTTTCAATGGTGGTCAAGGTCAGGTTTATATTGGTGAAGTGGAATACGATGACAGTGTTCTCAGCTATCTTGTGCAGATTTCTGTCCCAGTGATTGATTCTCAGGGAAAAACGATCGGTGCGCTGACCATCGGGATTAATCTTGATGAGTATGAAGACCAATAAAGTGTTGCGGGATTGATTATCTTATCATGAATTAAACCACCGATTTTAACCAAGAATTCTCATCATCATCAGACAAGAAATCGTCGGCGGCACCTCTCCTGTTTATCATCTATAACCGGAGAGGTGGACTGTTTGGGAGGGGATTGATGAATTATTTTAAACATTTGGGGATTCGCTGGAAGTTATGTATTCCATTGATTTTTGTCATGTTATTGGTATTAACATTATCGGGCAAGAGTTTGTATTCAGAAGGATTACAGGCTGAAGCGATTACCGTTGTGACCCGCCAAGAAATCCCGGCACTGAGTATGGTGCAGTTAGCCAATCGGGATCTGTATCAGGCTTGGGTCGCGGAACGGAGTATGTTGACGTTACCCGTCAAAAGTGAGCAGTATCAACTCATGCAGAAAATGCATGATGAAAGTATTACAAACGCCAGTCACAGTATGGAAAAGCTCAAGTCATTTCAGTTGAATGCAGAGATGAAGCAACTGATAGAACAATTCTGGAAGACTTATCCTGAGTGGGTGAAAGTCACGAAGAGAATTGAACAAGAACGGAGCTCAAACTCCCGGGCCGGGCGCAGTACAGCGATAGGTTTATCGTTCAATGAGGGGTTTGAGTTATTTCAAAAGACGCAACATCACCTTGAATTAATTACCGATGTTGTCGCCTTCAACGCTGATGAACGCACGGATAAGTTAGAAGAGATGCATCAAAATTATCGTTCAGGTCAGCTGTGGTTAGTTGGTTTCTCTTTGTTTACTTGTTTGGGGATTATCTGGTTTTTCCCATTACTGATTACCGGTGATTTGAAAAACATTACACAGCAAATTCAGGCATTGGCGAAAGGGGGCGGTGATTTAACCAAACGGTTGAAATTAGATCGCCGTGATGAATTAGGAGAGCTTGCCACTTATCTGGACGAGTTCATGAGTGAACTTCATCATCTCGTGACACAGATTATCAGTAATGCGCAAGAGAACAATGTTCATGTTTCCTCGTTAGGAGAGATGTCACGCAAGGCCTGTCAGACCGCCGAGAAACAGGTGATTTCTATGCGAGAGGTCTCGGCTTCTAGTCAGGAAATGAATGTTGCTATTCAGGATGTTTCTCTCAGTACATCCGAAGTGTCAGATTCTACAGCAAAAGCAGGTCAGTCTGCCAGTGAGGGGGGACAGCAGGTCAGTGCAACCCAGCAGAGTATTGGTTTACTGAATGAAAGTGTGGAGCAGGCCGTAGCTGCCATTTCTCGCATTGATGATTTCACCAACAAGATTAATTCAGTCTTAACCATTATTAGTGGCATTGCCGAACAGACAAATTTGTTGGCCCTGAATGCTGCGATTGAAGCTGCAAGAGCTGGGGATTCCGGGCGTGGCTTCGCTGTGGTTGCCGATGAAGTTCGAGGATTGGCGAATAAAACCCAAAGTTGTACTGAAGATGTGAATGAAATGATTACCAATCTAGAGAAGAGTGTGCGAGATGCTGTCCAGATTATGAATCAGGCGACTGAAAGAGCCTCAGTGACGAAACAAGCGAGTGAGAAAACCCAGCGAGCCATTGATGACATGATGATGTCGATGGATCATGTGACCGAAAGAACCGCGCAAATTGCTGCTGTGATTGTCGAGCAGAGTAAGATGGCTAAACATATTCAGGAAGAGATTCATGTGATTGAGGCTCAGTCTCAGGAAAGTGTTGAAGAGTCTTCTGAGGTTGATCAGGCCTGCCGTAAGCTGGATGAGCTCCATCGACACTTATCTCAGGTACTTGGAAAATTTACCGTATAAACATATTGACTGCGTGGTATTGGATCAACTTCAAATTTTTTGATGAAGAGGCTCGAATGCACCTTCTCATCATTCACGGTTGAGTTTTTTAGAATTTGCTTGTCATTTGAATCATAACCGGAGAGTACCTATGTCAAACGTACGGCAAATTCACCAAATTATCCCGGCTCAGCCGACTTCTGATGGAGATGGTGTCAAAATTCGTCGGGTCGCCGGTTTCAACCACCAACAGTTTTCACCGTTTTTGATGCTCGATGAACTTAAATCTGATGAACGGGCTGATTATGTCGGTGGCTTCCCACCCCATCCGCATCGTGGTATTGAAACACTGACTTACATGATGCAAGGCCATTTTCAACATCGGGATCATATGGGGAATGTCGGAGAACTTCGTTCTGGTGGAGCACAATGGATGGCCGCGGGCCGTGGTGTCATTCATAGTGAAATGCCAATGATGGAAGATGGTTCCCTACACGGATTTCAGATTTGGATTAACCAGCCCGCGAAAAATAAGATGCAACCGGCTCAATACCATGATTTCCAGCCGGAAGTTATCACCGAATATACGCATGATGAGACGGGGCTGTTGAGAGTGCTTGCCGGTCAAGCTGAAGTTGCTGGCCAGATGTTAAGTGGTCCTTTACTGCAAACGGGTGTCCCCTTGCTTGTTGCAGACTGGCGGGCGAACTTAGGCAAGACGCTTCATCTCAAAATACCGCAACAGCATCAGGCCATGATCTATGTTTATCGGGGTGAAGTTCAACTGGATTCCCGTGTCATCAAAGCCGGAGAGCTTGCTTTACTGACTCAGGGCGATAGCTTAATGGCGCAGTCCAATACGCCTGACAATGGTATGTTGATTCTTGCCGGTGAACCCATTCACGAACCTGTGGTACACTATGGTCCGTTTGTGATGAACTCGTATGCTGAAATTGAACAAGCGATTAACGATTACAACAGTGGTCAATTTGAGACTTATTAATTGTTCATAGAAGTTTAACTGCAGTCGTGTGCAGCTTGATGTTAAATTAAGCAATGCCATCCGCGACTATATTATTGATATGCAGACTGCGCTATTGGTTTGGTAGAGGTCTATTTTTAGAGGATATCTCATCGTTCTCGATTGTGTCCATGCTTAGAATTTGTTCCAATGGATATGAGCCTGACGATGATTATCTTTGATGATCAATCGTCCCTGAAGTGAAGAAAAGGAGCACACCATTGAAATCATTATTGGCAGTGCTGGGACTATTGCTTATCGGCTGTAGCGCAGTATTGATTTATATGAGTTATCAAGATTATACCAGCCCCAAGAAAGTTTACGGTGCTTGGTTGGAAACGCAAGTCATGCATGATCGGCGAGAAGTGATTACATTTAATAAGCGTGGGGTTTATCGAAATAGTCACCTGATTACCACAAAATTTGATTTTGATGGGAAACTGGTTCAGTTTAAAAGTGGTGGCCAGGAACATATCTATCAGATTAGTGGTACTGCTGCATCTCCTCAGTTAAAACGTATTGAGCCGAGTCAACCGGTTCAGGTATTGATTAAAAAAGGTTACGAACACACACTGGAAAAGCCCGATAACGCTTGGCGTCGGGTCAATACCAGAAGCTCTTTCGCCGAAGGGTTCACCAGCGGCGATTAGTCTATTTTTTTAACGATGTGATCATACTTGGTCAGAATCGTGTCGATGGTGTGGATTGGCGCTGGTGATATACGATATTTTTTGTTAGCGTTCGACTCACTGATATCGATAATTGACCTCGACTTATGAATTCATGGATTAACGACATTCTTTCATCTCCTATATGGCAAAGAGAAGACACAAATGTGCTCTTGATTACGCTTGCCAGTTTTGTCGCCTGGATGGTATGGCGCTTTATCTATCGTCATTTGAATCAAATCACTGAAAAAACCAAAGTTCATTGGGATGATCTTCTACTTCACGCATTGCGCTCACCGATCAGTGTATTGATCTGGCTTTGGCCGGCGACGATTTCCCTCGGTTTGTTACTCGAAGATTTGATTACCAGCCGATTAGACTGGCTGGAAACCCTTAAATTGGTGCTGTTGGTCTGTTGCTTTGTCTGGACGTTGGTACGGTTAGTCAACAATATAGAAGATTACGTATTGCAGACGAAAGACAAGGATAAAACAACCGTTCAAGCCATTTCCAAAGTCGTCAAGTTATTGGTGTTTGCGATTGGTCTGTTGTCGATCATGCAAACATTTGGCCTCAGTCTGTCCGGATTACTGACGTTTGGCGGGGTCGGTGGTTTAGTGGTCGGTTTTGCTGCAAAAGATCTGCTGTCGAATTTTTTTGGTGGCATGATGATCTACTTTGATCGCCCTTTTAAAGTCGGGGACTGGATTCGCTCACCGGATCGTGTCATTGAAGGGACTGTTGAACGGATTGGCTGGCGGATGACGGTGATTCGCACATTTGATAAACGTCCGCTTTATGTACCGAACTCGGTATTCAGTAGCATCGTGGTTGAAAACCCGTCGCGAATGCTCAATCGCCGTATCTATGAGGTCATAGGTTTACGATATGGGGATTCTGAGAAGATTGCTACAATTGTCACTGATGTAAAGCAGATGCTGGAGGAGCACCCTGATATTGATGTGAACCAGACACTGATTGTTAATTTTGATTCTTTTGGCGCATCATCATTAGACTTCTTCATTTACACCTTCACGAAAACGGTCAACTGGATGCGTTATCATGATGTAAAACAGGATGTGCTGTTAAAAGTCATGGAAATTATCCACCATCACGGTGCTGATATCGCTTATCCAACCCAAACCCTCAGATTAGAGCCTGAAAGTGCGGGCACTGAATCACTCGCAGCGCACCTAAGCCAAAGTTAATCTCTGATATTTTTGGTTTTCCCTCCATTCAATGACCCGAGCAGCGCTTCGTCTGCTCGGGTATATTACTTGGTTTGTTGATATGAAGTGCTCATTCTTGTATCTCTGTGGCAATTTTGGTCATGGAGAGAGTAGATGATCTATTTGAATTTGATGAAATGAAATTGATTGCATAATATTAAATTTTGTCAGTGATGAAAACTTCCTGACAATATGATGTGATTCGAACAAATTAATCAATTCAGTTCATATTACAAAACATGAATCAAGGAGGAAAGATGCGTGTTGATATCGTTGGTCGGCTTTTGGGGGATTTTTTTCTTGAAGCAAAAGTGGCAATCGCTGATATCGGTTTGTATTACGGACTGGATGTCAGTGATTATCCAGAAAATATGACATTAGAAATGTTGGTTTATCAGCAGGTGGGCGACAAGCCTGAACAAGGAGATTCCTTTTGCTGGCAGGGACTAACCTGGGTGGTTGCCCGTGCTCGCGACTGGCAGGTTCAACTCGTCGGATTAAAGCTACCGAGGAATTGAATGGTTACGGTTGATGTCCGTGGGCATGCTCCGCTCAATTTGAGTCAAAGTTTCGGGATGAAATTGGGATTACTGAAAAGACCGCAAACTATAAAAAATATGCCAACTAAAGAGGTTAACCGCATTGAAAGGTAGATGCGCTGAGTGGCATCGGTTTATCAAGGTTGTACCGTCGTGAAGACGATGTCGCTGCACTGACACCGATAGTGGCGCTGATACCTGCGTATCGTCCATTTTTTGTAACGCTTATCTGCTAAATGTGGTTGATGGAACCGAGCGACCTGAACCATATGCTGTCATTCAGGCGGCTGCAATATATTTACGTTGGTTATGTTTCATGGCTTTGAGGGTAGCAATCAACTGATCAATATCGAAATCGATATTGAATTGTTGCTTTAAATTGGCAAGAAAGACAGCATCTTCACACATCGCTTTTTCGGGCTCGTCGCTGATCTTCGCCACAGGACGGCTATGACATTCAGCGAGTTTGATCACAATGGATAGCGGCTTATAGGGTTGCGCATCTTTGTTTTCCCAGCCACCCAGATCATTGGTTAGGAACGTCCCAATCCCGAAAGAAATCTGAGCGCGTCCCGCGAAATACTCACACAGTTCCAGTGCCTGACTAAAATCGAGGCTATCGGAGAAAATAAAGCGTTTTGTCTGCGGGTCGATCCCCAGTTTTTGGTAGTGTGCAATCATCTTTTCGCCCCAAGTGAAGGGGCAGCCTGAATCATGACGAACACCATCGTAAGCTTTCGCTAAATGCATATTAAAATCATCGAGGAAAGCATCGATATTGAGTGTATCGGTAGGCGCGATAGACAGTTGACCGTCAAATGCTGCCAGCCATTGCTCCAGTGCGACGCGTTGTGAGTCTCCCGGATTGACCAGTGCCTGATGCCCCATAAACCACTCATGTGCGATTGTACCAATCGGTTTGAGGTCAAACTTCCGGGCGAAATGATAGTTGCTCGTACCGAGTAATAGCTCAGGGATCTCTTGCTTCAACTCGGCCATGACTTGTTCTTGTATGTGTGCTGAGAAGCGGCGACGCGTTCCCATTTCGGTGAGTCTAAAGTTATCAATACCGCGTTCGGCCAACTCATGCTTCAGCGCGATAAGTTTATTGTGCAATACCTGACGAGGTAAGTCAGCAGGAACATCTTGCCAGTCATGTCGGCTTCTGACTTCTGAAATGATCGCCATAATCATCGTTTCATACAAAATCGTGTCGCGCCATGTTCCCCGAATCCCAATGCGCAGTTGACGTTTTGAACCTTGCTGGATGATGCCGAATTCAACCTGTTGTGTGGGTTGGAATTGAAAATAACGTAATGCATGCAGGAAAGCTGGTTTTAGATGAGGTGAACTCTTTTTCAGATAGTCAATGTCTGCCCAAGAAAAGCGTAACTTCGCCAGTTGTTCCACTTCACTGCGAATCTCCGGGAGTAAGCCCGTGATATCTTCTTCGGAGCGGACGGTCAGTTCGTAACGGACCTCAATGTTAGGGTAGAACGTATGGATGGCCTGCATCATATTGATTTTATATGCATCCAAATCCAACAGACTTTGAATGATATGTTTAGAAAAAAGATGATTGTTCATGGGGCCATCCTCACTATCTATGTTAGTAACATTGTGTGCCTAACCTAAGGCGGACATTAAATGAGACGCGGGCATTTGTCAATCATTAGTCTATGGTATCATGGACAGGAATATCTTATGAATGGTACCTCTTGGGTATAAAACTTTATTTATTCTCAGATTGTTTTGTCATTAAATCATCGATTGGGTTCGTAACATTCTGTGATTAAATTTGACCTATGATGATGTCATTTCATAGAATGAGCGGAGAGTTGTATGGGAAAGCTGCTTTATGATTGTAACTATCGATATGGTCTGCCTTCGTTTATCTGATGACGGCATTCAAGTTTTGCTGGTAAAACGGAATAATCCTGAGCGTCCGGATTTTGGGATGTGGGCGATCCCCGGAGGCTGGGTATACGACGAAGATTTTACCGCGCGTGGTGGGGAGCCTGCCGATGAAGATTTTGAAGCAGCACGTCGCCGAATTTGCCGACAAAAAGTGCATACATATCCTAATTTTATCAGTGACCCTTTGGTTGACGGTAATCCAAAGCGTAATCCAAATGGCTGGAGTGTCAGTATTTCCCATTATGCTTTGCTGAATCGCTCGAATATCAGACAAATTGAAGCTGCCGGAATGGATCGTAATCGTCTTGACTGGTTTGATTTGAGCCTTGTTTTACAGGGACAGATGACGCTGGCTTTTGACCATTCAGCTCAGATTCAACATGCATGGACCAAATTACGGGCAGCCGTCGAATATACTTCAGTCGTGCTCTTTTTTCTGGAAAAAGAGTTCCTGGTCGCAGAAATCATCGATGCTTATGCGAAGTTCGGGGTTGAAGTGAATCGGATGACGATTAAACGGCGGTTGATTAACTCAGAAGTGATTGTGAGTACAAATAAAATTGCGGCCCCGAATAAAGGTCGTGGACGGGGTGGAAAGCCCGCAACAGTCTATCGGCTGGCAAACAATGAAGTCAGCTACTTTCAGACTTGTCTGAGGGGCTAGAGCTAGCTCAGTCAGGCATTAGCCGTCATCCGTTTTTTGGTTTTGATCTTGCGCAGCTTGTTTGGGCTCGAGCCCATATGGGAGATCTCTGAATATTGCCGGATTTTGGTCATATTTCGGTGCTGCGTGGGGTCGTTGCCATCCCAGTAGCATAATTGCGAGTAGATTACGATGTTCACCCAGTGCCAGATTGAAGTCATCTTTTCCCGAAGGGATCATCTGCTTTAATGGCGGAATCGCTGCTTGAATCGCCTGTCTGGTCTGCGTGACGACCGGATCCTTGTCCAGCCCGGCAAGCAAAAAGCTCAGTCCGACTTCTGCAATCACATCCGGTTTTGTCCGTGCAATAATGGTTTCTATATTGGTACGAAAATAGTGGTAAATCCATTGATAATCTGCTGCTGAGACGGGATGCTGATAATAACCTGAAGCTGCAATGATGATGTGCGTCATGCCGTAAATCTTATTTTCATACTGCTGCTTGGACAGTGCTTTGTCCTGATCATCCGGATACGTTTTCCGAAATGCTTGAATAAACGCTTCTACGACATCCTGTTCACCCAATTGTCTGAGCCAGAACACTTGGTTGGCTAATTGGGCTGCCCACGCCCTGATCATCTGCGGATCGGTCGCGTACAGACTGAAATCATATTTACGCAAAACCTGACGCAGCCGCTTGTCATGTTTGTGCTTCAGACCATATTCATCTGCCCGAGCCATCGCACTGAGTAAATCAACGCCTAAGTAAATATATTCCGGATGATGTTTTGTTACCGAGAACCGTAACCGGGACCGCTCACCTTGACGCCCTTTATAAGAGGACAGGCGTTGTTGAGAGTACAGATAAATCGCTTCAGGTGTGGTGACATCGTTAGCGAAGTGATTCAGTGTACTGGCAACTCTGGCCATATCCTGCCAAATCCCCGCAGCATACTTGTTATCTAAGGTTTGTCGGTACATCCGTAGTGCGTAATGCCCTGCTTTGAAGGCCGGTAGTGTATAGAGGCGCTGCTCATAATATTCAGCGATTTGATCTGCGGAATCCTGATAACTGGGGGGAAATGTAGTCGCTTCATTTGCAGTGGGCGTTCCAATCTGCGTATTCGGTGCCGCAATACTCTGACAGATAAATATGATGAATAAAATTGAAGCTATGCCACATTTATTTAACATACGCAGACCCAGTTCACAGAGGATGATTTATAAACATATGCACTCGTTGCCGCAGTTATGTTAGCGCAGTGCAATAAGTCTGTGAAATTATCGCATTCGCTGACAGTTGCGGTACTTCTGCATCGTGATTCTTGATATTTTAAATGAAAAAATAAATCAGGTTTGGTCTTGTTTTATATTGTAGTTATTAATAACTAAGTCACTAGTGGGGCGTTCTTATTGGTTGAAAGTGGCTATTTTGATATGAACTGTTTGATTGTAATAAATTGTTAATGTCAGAGTGCTCTTTTGTCTATTGATCAGGTCAATGACCATTTCATGGCTGGAGGAATACGACATATTCACACCAGTCCCTCACGAGAGAGGAGCATTATGCGCGACGTTCTGTTCAAAAAATGGACAGTAATTGGTTTTCTTGTTTTACTTGCCTGTATTTTGATTGTGTTGGTTGAGTTTATTTTCCAGCGTCATCAAGAGGTGATGCGTCAAGAAATTCAAAGCCGGACAACAGAGGAACTTTCCATTATTCGATTTAAGCTGGAAGCGACAATTCTGGCCGATAT
The DNA here is from genome assembly GCF_024347135.1 of Vibrio spartinae. NCBI lineage: Bacteria > Pseudomonadati > Pseudomonadota > Gammaproteobacteria > Vibrionales > Vibrionaceae > Vibrio > Vibrio spartinae. The sequence goes on from NZ_AP024908.1 coordinate 146,122, forward strand.
TTATGTGGCGAAAAGTTTGTCAACGTTGACGACTGTGAATGCCAGCACCGTTGCTGAGAGTTGGGAAAAAGTCTCGCAACGCATTATGGAGCAAGGGAAATATATTCGATCACTGAGTCTTGCTCCCAATGATATTATTGAGTACGTCTATCCGTTGAAAGAAAACAACAAAAACAAAGTCGTCGGGTTGGATTTTCGGACGATGCCTGAGCAGTGGAAAACGGTTAAACAAGCGCATGAATTGAAAGAAATTTTTATTGCCGGTCCGGTTGCGCGGGGGGAAGACGATCAGGTGATTATTGCGCGCTGTCCGGTTTTTCTTGACCCGCCATATAATCAATTTTATTGGGGGGTGATCAGTGTCGATATTGATATCGATAGTTTGCTTGAGTCGCTTAAGGTTGACGAGGTTCTGCCCGGTTATGATATTGCAATCCGTGGGAAAGACAGTTCGGGAGAACAGGGCGCAGTGTTCTGGGGAGAACCTGATGTCTTTCAACATGCGTTTGCTCAGGAGATGATCTATTTTCCGCATGGCTCTTGGAGTATTGCCATTGCAGAACAAGACAACGTCAATATTCTTGATCAAGTCCCTTGGTTTCAGACTAATATTGTGCGCGTGATTGGTTATCTGTTACTGGTGTTTCTCATCGCTTCTTTTCTGGTGATTTATCGTCTTTACGATAAATCAAATCGCCTTTCTCTGTATGATGAACTGACTCATCTTCCGAATCGCCGTTATTTTATGAATGAACTGAATCGGTATTTCGAGCGAGAAAAGCGAGCCAAGCAACCGATGGGATTTGCCTTATTGTGTATTGATGTGAATAAATTCAAAACGATCAATGATACCCATGGACATAATGTCGGGGATCAGGTGCTGGTGGAGTGTGCCCGACGGATTGAAAATGCGATTCGGGACAACGATTGTGCAGCGCGTATTGGTGGTGACGAATTTTTAGTCTTGTTGAAAGGCGGTGAAAAAGGGGAAGATTTACGGAAAATTATGGATCGAGTGCGTCATGCGGTTGGCGTGACCCCCGTGATCTGTGGTGAGCTCGCAATCCCGGTTGGCATCAGTGTCGGTTATACACGCTACCAACCAGAAATGCAGAGTGTTAACGAAATGATTCATCATGCTGATAATGAAATGTACGATGAAAAATACGCGTCCTGAGTTCCGGTGAGTACCCGAATCATCGACAGGCACCTGACAGTGTTATTGGTCAGTCACAATTATATTGTCGGGTGCAGTGTAGCAGCTTGGCTTCCGGGGACAGACACTTCCTCTGGGGCAGATTAACCGGGCATCGTTGACGATACCGCGTTCTATCCACTTGATATTGAGTATTTTCGCCAGTGTCGTCAGTTCATTCTGAATCGCTGACGGTATGGCTGACATCCCGCCGTTTCTGACACAAGATTCTTTCAGTTCCATCGCCATTTGCCGGGCATCTCCTCCCTGAGCATTGATCGCTGGGTTCAGATCAATGCCGGCACATAGCACCCGGTTATTCCCCGCGGGATCAACGAGATTCAGCGATTCACAACAGTAGATTCTGGGCTCATCCCCGACATTAAGCAGTGATATTTGCGCAGAGCTGGATGACTGTGGATGTTTCAGTTGCCGAAAGACTGCCCAGTGTTGGCAGGGATCGTTGACTGTCCTCATATTGCCCCAAGGGAGTGGAATCCCGTTGCCACGGTAGACAGCTTTGAGCTTCCCTTCTCCATAGGCATCAAAGTAATGCCAGTAAGGATAAGGAGAGACCACCGTCATTCTGCGCATGGCGACGGATGGTGACACACCGACTTTCTGATGGACGCTGATCTCATAGCCATTGCGATCCAGCAATTGCCGGAATGGGACTTTCGGGCAGAGCAGTGCACCGGCAAAAAAGCTGGATTCGAAATCTCGCCAAGCCTGTAGGATATCTTTTGAGTTGAGCTCATAACTGGTTTGTGGATTTGCCATATCTTCCCAGCTACTGGTATGACCGATAGAGAGAACGGTTTTACAGCCCTCCTTGCTGTGAAGAATGTTGTGACCGATGTATACCGCGAGATCATACTTGAGACGAGTCGGATGATGTTTCATGACCTCATTGAGGTAAATCCCGTTCGGTGATTCGAAATAAGATGTGACTAACTGTTTGGCACTGAGCCCCAACTCATCTTGCACATCTTGAGGCGCTTGTGAAAACCAGTGGATCGCGAGCCCCAAATGTCTGGCAATATCCGTCAGATCCTCAACAGTCAGATTCAGTTTCTTGAGTCCGATGTTCTCTGCTGCACGCTCCAGATCCGGGAAATGATTCTGCAGGCTTTCTTGATGTGCCCGGATGAGTAGTTGGGCGAACTGACGACCGGTAATGCCTGTCTGAGACAACATCTCCGGGATTGCAATCTGGAGAATGTCTTGTGAAAACAGAAAGCTGGGCTCTAATGCCATCCCGTTGATGCCCCCCCGACTTCCTCTATCCGGGGTGATATCGATCTGTTCCGGTTGGTCGTCGAGAAACCACTGTGGACTTTTTTGGAAGACTTCCGCGATCACCGTGAGCATGTCGATACTCGGCACCCGTTTCCCCCGTTCAATCATCGAGAGATAAGACACCGAGGGGGCATATTCAGGATTCAGACGAATGCAACGAGATGATAAATCTTCCATTGTCAGATGATTTCGTTTCCTCAAATTTCTGACTTTGGTGCCCAGAAAGTGAGACTGTCGAATTAAGCTTTTAGATGCGGTCATTTGTAAAATTCACACTGTAAAATTTTTGTTGTGAAATTGTGTATAAAAATAGATTAGTCTAAAAAGTAAGCGAAATCACGATACAGCCAAAAAAGAGTATTGGATGGTGTGATTTTGTGAAGCGGGGAGTGTGAAACAAAGATAGTTTGCAACAAAGAGGATGTATGAATGAATATGCCAATGTTACAGAGTTCGTTAGAGACGGATCGGCCGTTAAAATCAAATGACTCATCATATGAGCAACAGTCAGGTCAGTTTATTACCGAGATGGTCATGTCCGTGGAGTCGTTGGGGGCAGGACAGACACAAGAAAAACAACTTCAGGCGAAGCAGTTACTTGACCAGCTTTTCCCGTTGCATGAAGGATCGCATCGTGATGTGACTGGTTATGTGATCGATTATCATCACTTGATGGCTTATTTTGAGGACGGACGTCATACCGGACTTCGTTATCCGCAACATTTCGTTGCCTACCTCGGGGATCGCAATGGTCCGGAAGCGATTTTGTTTCGTAATGGCGATGGATGTCACGTTGAAGTCACGCTGGGGAATGGCAAAGGAACGGGAATGCCGGAACTGGTTTTGGTTGATGACATTCAATTGGAAACTTATACCCACTTGAACTCCGTTGCTTCAGAAAGTCATGCAACGTTAGGTCTTCGTCATTGGGTCAGTTTGGTGAGAGCTGATGGACAAGGGCATCCTCAGGTGTGCAGCGAAAATAAAGAATATCAGTCTAAAGATGAAGCGGATTATCAGTTGGGTATCAGTTTCCATCTTAACTCATTCAGTGCTTGATGCGGTTTCGCGCTGCTATCGCATGTTCGTTCATTCACATTACTCAGTACACATCAATAACCGCGTATCGGTTGCCAAGCAATCCATACGCGGTTGGTGTGTTGACCGACAGTTCTTATAATCGTTAGCTGCTAAAAGCCCGCTCCTGCAATTTCGTTGCCCCACGGAGCATCGCTTCGACTAACTCGGTCGCGTGAAATTTTTCCAGTGCTTGATGGGCGCCAACCTGACGGGCGCGATCAACACAGATCTCACTGGAAAGTGAGGTATGGAGGATAATGTAGGCATGGTTCAGGGTATCATCATTCTGGATTTCGAACGCTAACTCATAGCCGTCAAGGCCCGGCATTTCGATATCGCTGACCAGAATGTCGATCGGGGAGCCTTGTTCTGCCCGATTGCGCATTAATTGCAGACCCTCTGCCCCGTTCTTGCAAATTTCATAGGGGATATTGATGCCGTCCAAGGCATCGGCTAACTGTTTTCGGGCCAGACTCGAGTCATCAACGAGTAAAATATTAAAGGACTTGAGTTTTTCTCGCTCTATATCCGTCAGAATCGGAATTTTGGTTGCTTCATATTGTGGATATATCTTCGACAGGAGTAGTTCGACATCCAGCATTTGGACGATATTATCCTGATAACGCGTGATGCCGGTAACAAAAATGTTATGTCCGGCCGTTGATGGTGCTGACTCTATCGAGCGCCAGTCACATTCAATGATTTTTTCAATCGACCGGACCATAAATGCAACGACAGTCCGCAGACAGTCGGTGACAATCAAATAACAATTTTGATATTCCTCCGGTGGAATTGACCGGAAACCAATGGCAGCGGCCATATCAATCACTGGAATGGTCATATTACGAATGGTAACTGTACCAACAACATTGTGATGAGAATACGGGATTTGTGTCATCGGTTGATAAGACACAATTTCTCGAATCTTTAAGGTGCCAATAGCAAACAGCTGACGTTTCAGATTGAGTGTAAACATCAACATCCCTTGCGATTGATTGGCTTTACTAACGGTTTTCGCCATGACGATTTACCTTAAAAAATACTTACGCCAATAATATACTTAAATTGCGCTAAGATGCGAGTTCCAATCGACTGGTACGTTGAGTCGTCTTTAGTTTGTCATTTCTGGAATATACATCACATCCAAGTGTAATTACGAAGATGATGCGCTTACTCATAAGCATACTGCAAAATGCCAGTTTATCGATTGTTCTGGCTATTTTATGCCCGATTTTTTGGTGAGAGAGATACGTGTAACCCGTATTCAACTTCGTTCTTGACGACTTTTGCTGCGTTAACTCTCTGTAACATCTCTATGACTTGTGTCGATATGAAAAATGTCTACTATGATAGAAAGAGTTCTGCCCATTGGTATTGAGAAAGAGGTGTCTTTCATGCTTTTTAACCGTTCCCTTGTCAAAGAAAATGAAGCCTTAAAAAAAGAGCTTCACATGATCAAACAGATGCAAGACAGCCTTGGCAAAGAAATGTTAACGATGACGCTGGACTCGAATGGTTTGGTGAGTTCGGTGAATTCGCTTTTTTGTAAAGAAATGAAATACGAGTCACAAAATGTCGAGGGATGTAAACTCACCGACATGGTGCCACCGAAAGAGCGTTCGACCGGACATTACCAACGCTTAAGTCATGCATTGAAAGACGGTAAGCATTGGAATGGTGCGTTGCAACTGCTGAAAGGGAACAGTGAAGAATCATGGTTACGGGCGATTTTGCAGCCAATCTACAATATTGATAAGCAGCTGGAATATTTTTTACTTTATGCTTCTGAACTCACCCAAACCATTCGCGCTTCAAGAGAGCATGAAGATATGATCGCAGCATTGCTGCGTTCGACGGCTGTGATTGAGTTTGATCTTGACGGGCATGTTCTGACAGCAAATGATAACTTTCTTCGCGCAACGAGTTATAAAAAAGAAGAAATTGTCGGTAAACATCACCGTATGTTCTGCGAACCTGGACTCTATAATTCTCCTGAATATGAGAGTTTTTGGCGTGAGCTGAGGAAAGGTAATTTTATCTCGGATCGATTTAAGCGAATCGATAAATATGGGAATACTGTGTGGTTGGAAGCGTCTTATAACCCGATTCACAACAACCATGGTGAACTCTATAAAGTTGTTAAATTTGCTTCTGTGATCACAGAACAGATGAATCGGGAAAAGGCCATCTCTGAAGCTGCAAACATTGCCTACGAAACATCCCAGTTAACTGATACACAGGCAGCAAAAGCACAGATTGTCATTCAGGATACGATTCAGACCATGGAAGAACTTGAACAGCAGATGATTCACGCCTGCCAAGGGATTAAGGATCTGGACGAGCTTTCTAAGAAGGTCAGTGATCTGGTGGGCAACATCAGCGGGATTGCCGATCAAACCAACTTACTTGCTTTGAATGCTGCCATTGAGGCAGCCAGAGCCGGTGATCAGGGGCGTGGCTTTGCTGTCGTCGCTGATGAAGTCAGGGAGCTTGCCTTACGCACCAGCAAAACCACTTCTGAAATTGTGGACGTGGTGTCCAAGAACCAAAAACTGACAGAAAATGCGGTTGGGCTGATTGAAAATGGCCAGCAGAGAGCGAAAGACGGGTTGCAGCTTTCGAATGATGCCGGGGTTGTGATGGCAGATATTCAGGATGGGGCGAAAAAAGTCGTGAATGCGATAGAGCAGTTCCATCAGAAACTGTAAGACAACAAGCTTGGTGATTGGGTGGATAGTGACTTCATTGATGAAGTTCGCTACACTTCGCGTCCTTTAAGCGGGGAGGCGATCCAATGGCAAAAACAGCAGCAGCGTTGCATATTCTGGTAAAACATCAGAATCAGGCTGAAGATATTCTACAGCAGCTTAAGAAAGGTGCTAAATTTCAAACGCTTGCCCGAAAATATTCTTTGTGTCCTTCCGGCAAGAAAGGAGGAGATCTGGGGGAGTTTCGTCAGGGACAAATGGTGCCCGCATTTGACAAAGCTTGCTTTCGTGGGGAAGTTCTCAAACCTCAGATTGTCAAAACCAAATTTGGCTGGCACGTGATTAAGGTGCTGTATCGGACGTGAGTGGACGTTTTCGTTCTGCTATCGGGTTCGGTCTTCAATCTCATCAAATGCTTCCACAGAACGGTGCATGTTATCCGTTGCCGAACGCCATATATTTTGAAATTCATCTATTTTTTCGCTTGGCACTCGCCACTTATATACGACTCTAAACATATAGCGTTCTACTGAATCTGTTGATGATGGGTTATTCTGACAAATCTGAGAGTGCTTTGGTCTTGCTCAGATAGTCATGTTGTAAAATATACATCCGTTTGACATCCTGATAGCGCCCATTAATAAAGAACTCTCCAATCAAATGCCCCTCTTCAATAAAACCAGCTTTCCGATACAAATAAATCGCCACTTCATTGTCGATAGCAACGTGCAGATAAATCTTGTGCAGATTGAGAATGGTAAATGAGTAATCCAATGCTTTGTTGATGAGATCTATCGCATAGCCTCTTCCCTGATATTCAGGGGTAATAATGATCTGAAACTCAGCGCTTCTGTGAATGTAGTTGATCTCAATTAATTCAACCAGACCGATCAGCTGCTTATTTTCATTTTCTACGACAAAACGTCTTTCTGCATTGTCGTGAATATGTTTGTTATACAACTCTTCAAGTTCATCAAAGGATTCATACGGTTCTTCAAACCAATATGACATGATATTTCTATTATTATTAAGATTGTGAATAAAACGGAGATCCTGACGTTCTAATGCCCGTAGGTAAAGTTCACTTTTCATGGAATGATCCGAAGTTAATCTTGCATTAAGTATTTTCATGAGACACATCTATCTGCCGATGTGCATCAGAGACTCGTATAACATAGCATGTTGAAAGGACAGGCACCAGAAAGCTTGCAACGTGTCGGGATGCTGAGAGGACAGGCACCTGAACGGCACATTGGTGAGGGGGCATGAGCATCGAGGGGACGTGATATTTTTGCTCTGAAAGGAAGTCAAGCAAGGGCATCACAGACCAGAATACCTTCGGTCTGTGATGGTTGAGTATTATTTCAGGTATTGAACATGGGCTTCCATTTCTTCGCCGATTTCTTGGCGCATATTCATTAAACGAATTGCTGACTCTCTGAGTGCAATGTCTTCCGGTGTGACTGGTAACCACTCTGGTACAGTGCTTGGTTTTCCATCTTCATCGACAGCAACCATAATCACAATACAGTGTGTGGTCAGTCGATTTTCTTGCAATTTAGGGTCACTTGCCTGAACGTCGATCGCGACATGCATGGATGTTCGCCCGGTATAGACGATTTTGGCGGTTACTTCGACGAGGTTACCAACCAAAATCGGGGCAACAAACCGGATACCTCCCGCATAGGCTGTAATGCAGTATTTTCCACTCCAAGCCGCAGAGCAGGCATAAGCGGCTAAGTCGATCCACTTCATCACGGCCCCCCCGTGAACTTTACCGCCGAAGTTTACATCGCTGGGCTCAGCCAGAAAACGCAGTGTGAGCTCTCTTTTATTATTTGTCATATCGACGTCCTCATCAATTGTGAATACAACCATACCTTGAAACAGTTCGAAAACGCACCCTGCTGTTGCTCATTAAGTACAACAAATATTTAACATGGGCAATATTAAAGAAACTTATTCTCAAAAATCTGAAAGTCAAGCAGATCGAGCGAACCCGGGATAAATCATGGAAACAGTTCCCGAATTCGATGCGGTGAGAGATTTGCCGGTTATACGATGCTGATGATTGACTGGCGAGGGGGAGACCACGGGTGAGACATGATGGATGATGAAATCAGTTGAATGATATTGTTCGTTTATTCATAAAAAATATTAATCATTATCAGTGCCATAGCAATCAATATATTTTTTAATCCAATTTAAAAAGGCCTGTAATTTAGGCCGTGTTTCATGACCTTTAGGACAAATTAAATCATAGCCATACCCTGATGGGACTCGTTCAAATAGTGAAACCAAGGCACCACTTTCAAGGTACGATTGAATCGTATGGTAGCGGCCTAAGGCGATGCCCATTGAATTTCGAGCGGCAACCATCGTTAGTTCTTCATGATTAAATACATACTTATGTTTTAAAATACCGGCGCTTCTACCCGTCGCACTGAACCAATGCTGCCATTCACTTAAGGGCGATAAAAATTCTAACGACTCGGTGCAATGCAGAAAAGTGGCTTCTTTCAGGCGTGATTCACTTTCATATAAATTCAGACGTTGTGCATATTCAGGAGTACATACAGGAACCAAGTTTTCATCAAACAGCCGGATGTGATAAAAATTTGGATGCGTTTCATTACCATAGTAAATCGCGATATCAACCGGTTGATTATGGAAGTCCAGTTTACTTGCCTTGACCCGCATCTTTACATCCAGATAAGGATATAAACGTTGAAATTCAGCCATTTTAGGGACTAACCATAAGTGGGCAAATGTTGGCGCGATCCCAATATACAATTCTCCTCTTAATTCATTGAAGCGAATATCGTCAACTTCAGTGAAGATATTTGACAGAGAGGAGGTCAGTGTCCTGAGCATTCGGTGACCATCTTCAGTCAGCTCGAGCTTTCTTGTGAGACGAACAAAAAGTGTGAAACCAAGATCGGCTTCAAGCTTTTTAATTCTTTGGCTGACCGCTCCCTGAGTCAGGCACAATTCTTCTGCTGCTAATGTAAAACTTAAAAACTTGGCTACAACACTGAAAGTATAAAGGTTTGCTAAGATATTTTGCTTATCTGCCATGTCGGTGAATCGTCCTATGCATTAGATATATTAATTCATAAATATCACGAATTCGTTTGTCGCTGTTGGGGTTGTCAGGTGCAATGAACACAAGAAGGACACACGAGAGAGTATTGCAAAATGAATAACAAATTAAAAGTTGTTGTGATTGGTGGTGGCTCAAGTTATACACCAGAATTAATTGAAGGTCTGATTCACCGCTATCATGAACTGCCAGTTGCTGAACTATGGTTAGTTGACATCGAAGACGGCAAAGAAAAAGTTAAAATCATTGCTGAATTAGCGCAACGCATGATTAAAAATAAAGGGCTCAATATCGACGTTAAAGTCACACTTGATCGTCGTCTTGCGTTGGAAAATGCAGATTTTGTTTGTTCACAATTTAGAGCGGGTTGTCTTGATGGTCGAATCCGTGATGAACGAATTTCTTTAAAGTACGGCATGATCGGGCAAGAAACCAATGGCCTCGGTGGTTTTGCAAATGCATGTCGGACAATTCCAGTTACGTTAGCAATCTGTAAAGAGATGGAAGAACTTTGCCCCGATGCATGGTTACTGAATTTCACTAATCCATCAGGCATGGTCACCGAAGCTGTATTGAAATATACCAATATTAAAGCCGTCGGTTTATGTAATGTCCCTGTCATTATGGAGAAAGGCATTGCACAAATGTTGGGTGCCAGTGAAGGTGAGTTCATTATGCAAGTCGCTGGTCTCAACCATATGATTTGGGTACGCAAAATATTGCATCAAGGAACGGACAAATTAAATATGGTGATGGATGAAATTTTAAACGGGAATGATCCATTAGTTCCGTCAAATATCCCGCCATTTGATTGGCCTAAAGATCTATTGAAAGAAATGGGCATGATCCCTTGTGCTTATTTGCGTTATTACTACACCAGTGACGACATCATGAAGCAAGAGCAACAAGAAGCAGATGGTGAGGGGACACGCGGTGAAGTGGTCAAAGCCATGGAAAAACGCTTGTTTGATATTTATAAAAATCCGGATGTGGTAGAGAAGCCCAAAGAATTGGAAAAGCGGGGCGGTCAATATTATTCAGAAGCGGCATGTGAGCTGATGGCTTCCATTTACAACGACAAACGGACCGTCATGCATGTCAATACACGTAATCAGGGTGCGATTAGTGGTTTACCGGATGATTGCGCTGTAGAAGTCAGTTCGGTCATCACTAAAAGTGGCCCGCTCCCCTTGAATGTTGAACCATTCCCAGAGGATACATTACGTCTGATCCAACTGATGAAAACGTTTGAAACACTCACGGTTGAAGCTGCGGTGAAAGGTGACTTGGTGGCTGCGAAACGAGGACTCATCCTCAATCCTATCGTGAATACCGGTACGATCTTAGATGAAGCCCTGCAAGAAACAGTCAAAGAAAACTTAGATTATATGCCTCAGTTTCGTTGGATGTTGACATCGGATCCGGTGAGCAATCACTGATGTAAATAATGAGGAGAAAAGAAGATGTGGAATCGATTAGAATACCCATTACTCCAATAGACAAAGACATCCGCTATGCTACAAAAAGAGAGTTTGCTGAAACTGGCAACGATGAAAATGCCGTTTGGCCGTTATGCCGGACGCGTATTAATTGATTTACCGGAAGAGTACTTATTGTGGTTCCAAAATAAAGGGGAATTTCCTCAGGGAGAACTTGGGGAATTGATGCAACTCTGCCTGACGTTGAAAGTTGAGGGATTGGATCGTCTCGTGAAACCATTAAAGCGGCAATCTTGAAAACTTGTTGTATGGCGGCAAACAGGGATGAAGATGATGGTGAAGCCATGGTATTCAGCGTTTGGTCATAATAAACCGAAAGCACCGGCTCGTGGTGCTTTCGGTTGGTACAAGAGACCCATTATAAACGAGGGCTATTCTCCGCAAAGTATTCATGAGAATCTGCGTTGTTGACGGCCTGATTCGGTGATGATTGTGCCAGACGACGTGCATTGTACTGCCCGTAAGCAATATCATCTGTCCCGCCATTGACCGTGAAATGACTCATTTCGTGAATCAGTGTGCCGGCTTTTGAGTCCGTGCCTGCCGTCGGTGCAGACCAGAAGGCGTTGCATAAGTGGATACGGTAGGGTTGATTCGGATAAACGTAAGCATATGCATTGGAAAGGCTGCCCTCACAGTAACAATCAGCGGTGACAGTTTTGTTTTGCAGCGCGTCGGTGATCTTCTGGAAATGTCCTTTGACGGTATTGTAACGACCACTTGAATATGAACCAAACCAAGTGGTATAGCGAGAAGTTACTGAACCTGCCCGTAAGTAACTGTAAGCTGAACCGGACATGCTTCGTGCCACGCTAACCGCAGAACTGATTTGACTTTTCTGACTATTTGAGCAGTTGCCGCGATAGCTGATTCCGCCTCTCAGTTCAGCGATATCGAGTTCTGACCCATTAATGGTTGCGATCTTTGGGTGAACCCCCTCGACCCAGAAACTGACATCATTTGAGCTGAGTGTCTGAACTTGATCTTCGGCCTGCAGTTTCGATTGTGCTTCAGACTTAATTAAATCCAGTGCGGTGACATTAAACTGAACGCTGTATGTCCCTTCACGAGTCATATCATAGAAAGAAGACAGATCGACCGTTTGGGTGACTGTCTGGCCGGCAGACAATGTCATGTAATCTTTAGCCGTTGGTGCGGGCCGTTTAATGATTGGGCCTGTATAGGCGACGGTTTCTCCATCGACGGTGACGGTGAAAGCATTTTTCTGAAGTTTGCTGTGATTGATGAGATACCAATCAAGGACATCGATATCATCCTGCCCATTATTCGTAATGCTTAGTTCAACTTTGACATCACTGCCTTCACCATAAGATTGATTTAAAGGGGTAACGGTGACATCCAGAGAGTGAGCATAAGCCAGAGATGACATACTTCCTACAATTGCACTCAACAATAAATTTGTTGCCTTATTCATTGGGTAAACTCCATTTTGTTTCATGGTTCATGAATCATCGATATGGTTACGACTCAGCGGATATCAATCATTCGTCACAGAATGTTTAAAGCAAGTCTTTTTTACTTTAAACATTATTTAAAGTTGTACTTGTTATTAATTTTTTAATTATGTTTTATTTATGTAAACGTGTAAAGTCTGAAATAAATAGAGGATGGTTAACTTTGTTTTTAATGATAAATATATAAATTAGTATTTATTTAACTATTAGTAATGACTGACATGTTACTTTTGATTTTAATTTTTTATGTTATTGATTTTTAATATTTTTTGTTTATTTTTTTGACGGCTGTATTATTTTTATTGTGCTATTTTTTAAATTGGATTTTATGAATGAATAGTGATGGGTTTTTCTATTTATAAATTTACTAATAAGAAGTGATGACAAGTTTAAATTAATGAGCTGGTTATTTGATTGGAATTAAATATTAAATGATTGAAAATAATGAAATTGCGTTCTTTAACATGATTACATATACAATGAATAAGCCCTATCTTGACCATAAAAAATTTTGACTGCTGTCGGGTTATTTTATTGTGTCTGTCCTCCACATAAACGCCCCTTTATATAAGCTCTTATTTATAGCGTTCTTATCCATATAAATACTCCGCCATATGAACAATGATGTTGAATGAGGATGATGTTTCATGAACAAGATGATGTCTCATGAACAAGTAGTGAGCGGAGAACGTTTCATCGGTTAAGGTTGTCTTCGCCATATGATTTTGTTTGTTCTGTAATATCATTGCGAAAAAGTTACAGCCTGCGTGTCTGTAGCTTCCCCTCATTGATATCGCTCGCGGTACTGTCACTCAGCAACAGGAATGGTTTATTTATTTGAAATACATCAAGTTTTTTATGAATCTGTATTGATAATTACAAATTAATAGTAATTAAATTACCAATAATGTTGACTTGAGTCACAAAAATGGTGATAATTTGAACTAAACAACGCTTGGTTGTGAAATAAAATAACGGTAGGAGCCGAGTCATGAGTTCAATGCTTTCTTCACAAATTACTATCAATGTTCCTAAAACAAAAATGAGTACGTCTGTCGTCGATACGGTTAAAGAACTTGCAGGTATTTTCGCAATGTTTGGTGTGACAGCCGTCATTACCTTTATGCTTGCTTTAACTTGGGTGAATTGATTATTACGATCAAGTCCATTCTGATTGCGACGCTTATTATTTTAAATGACCCTTACTTGTTTTGAATTCGGTGGCTTTGTTCCGATGATATCGGATGTTCCACCGAATGAATGTTCCCCGCCATCCAATTGCTTTCATTTCTGTTGACCATGGTATTGGTATCTGCGCCATTATTAATATCATTGGCGTTTAAATCAACGTCATACCAAGTATATTCAGCGTTGACTAAAAAGTTATCTGTGATTTTAAATCCAACATAGGCACCTGCAAATACAGCTTTGTCATCTCACCACTCATACCCATTGAATCGCGCTATCTGTAACCATTGAGTTGGGCATATTTGATTCCCGTTGGCACTAATCGTCGTGCACGGGGAATTTTCATGCATTCCGTTGGTCTTAACTAACTGTTCCTCAATTTATACCGTGTTTCACGATGTTGTACATCGGCACGATAACTGTCAGTAAAATGAATAAGAGATTGATATAGTGTTTGATTCTTTCTTTCCGAGACCTAAATTATTTTTCCTCAGCTTTGTTATTTGGGCACTGTTTTGTGTGATTTGCTGGTATACCGGAGGCCGTGAACTCGGTGCTGATCTTAGCCTCGGCTATCTGATCGGGATGGGGTTCCCTCCGCCGCTTCTGGTGGATGCCGCGCCAGCAGCGCAGAGCGCTTTTCAACAAGCGCAGGATAGTGCGGCCAATGTTTGGTTATATCAGTATATGTTTGTCTGCTATGCCTTGTTCATCGGTGTCTGGTTAAAATTCGGCGGACAAAAATGGGCTCGCTGGTCTGTCGCCGGTTCTGGTTTGATCGTATTCATTACTTGGTTTCAGGTCGAAGTCAGTGTCATGCTGAATGAATGGTATGGCAATTTTTACAACCTGATTCAGCAGGCATTGACGAAACCCAACAGCATTACCCTCGGTGAGTTTTATGGTGAACTGACAACGGTTGCGGTGATTCTGCTCATTGCCATTATGGTCGCAGTGTGTAACCACTTCTTCATCAGTCATTATGTGTTTCGGTGGCGTACCGCAATGACTGATTATTATACTGCCCGTTGGCAACAGGTCCGCCATATTGAGGGGGCATCACAGCGGATTCAGGAAGACACGATGCGTTTCGCTTCGATCATGGAAAGTTTAGGGGTCAGTCTATTGAATGCGGTGATGACCTTGATTGCTTTTTTGCCAATCTTATGGGGGCTCTCCGGTTATGTAAAAACATTACCATTGATCGGTGATGTGTCTCAGGGACTGGTCTTTGTGGCCATTATTTGGTCGATTATCGGCACTCTGTTACTGGCTGCTGCCGGGGTTAAATTACCGGGATTAGAGTTTAAGAATCAACGTGTTGAAGCGGCTTACAGAAAAGAATTGGTCTATGGTGAGGACCATGAGCACCGTGCTGAACCGCAAACCTTAAAAGAATTATTCAGTGATGTTCGGCATAATTACTTCCGTCTTTATAAGCATTATGTTTACTTTAATATTGTCCGTTACGGTTACTTACAGGTTGGCTCATTTATTCCGATCATTGCGCTGGGGCCGTCGATTGTCACAGGTGCTTTCACGCTGGGTATCATGCAACGAATTATCAATGCATTCGGACAGGTTGAGAGCTCTTTTCAATATTTGGTCAACTCTTGGACGACCATTGTTGAGCTATTGTCTATCTATAAGCGTCTTAAAGCATTTGAAGATGAGGCGGATGGTTTACAAAATATCCCGCTCATCGAAAATCCAGCCGAAAATTAATATCATTACGGGCTTCCGCTGACAGGAAGCCCTTACTTTATCCGTTATCTCTTTGATTTGGCATTGCGGGTGTGAGCGCTGAAATCAGCGGATTATGTTATTGTTATATCCAATTATGAGATATTCCTTCCGCAGTTGATGATGATTTTGACATTTGCATTACACAAACGACATTATGTTATTACATCATATTTCTTCCTGTCACGATGTGCTTTGGTCACAGAAGGTGCCTGCGTTACTGACAGGGGAAGGGAAGACGAGTGTGAGGCCGTGCTATGCTTCTGTGTAAGTTGTCCAATCGATAGGAGAGTATCAATGAAATATGGGCTGATTGCGATATTGGTTGTGTTTTTGAGTGCTTGTTCTTCAACTTGGAACGGTGTGCAAGAAGACTCTTCTGAAATATGGGACACAACCAAACAGAAATCGAGTGACGTTTATCACTCAACCAAAGAAGCAATCCATGAGGCAACCGCTGAAGAGTAATTGACTCTCGCGAGCCCTGGATTTTGATGAACCGATGCGTGTTTCACGGTTTGTCGCCCACTGAACATACAACCTCAGTCGTGAAACCGGTCGTCATGCCACCAACGTCTGATACAAATAGACCTGAGAAAAAGAAGTAGAAAGAATGTCCGATAATAACGCTCTATTGCTGGATAACCAGCTATGTTTTGCTCTTTATTCAACCTCTTTGGCGATGACGCAGATGTATAAACCGTTACTTGAGCCTCTGGGGCTTACGTATCCGCAATACCTCGTGTTACTGATTCTCTGGGAGCAAGATGGCATCGGTCTTAAAGATATTGGTGAGCGATTAGGACAGAAATCCGGTGCGTTAACACCCGTGATTAAACGGATGGAACAAGAGGGATTGGTGAATCGCACACGACAACTACATGACGAACGTTCATTGAATGTTCTTCTGACTCCGAAGGGGCAGCAGCTTAAAGCTGAAGCGCTGAAGATTAATCAGTGCCTGCTTGAGGCCTGTGGGATACCCAGTCGGGAACTGATTGATATGAAAGAAAAAATCATCACATTGAGAGAGAGCTTACTCAAGAATCAGTCGCAGTAAGCTGAATGTATCAAAAAAATATATTGCGCGATAACTATTATTGCAATAACATATATCCATCAGAGAGAAGAGCTTGGTCTTTTTTGAATTTAATAGTTATCGCGATAATTAATTGGAGATGATTTATGGAACTTTTATATACAGCACAAGTAACAACTACGGGTGGACGTGACGGAAAATCCGTTTCTGATGATCATAAATTACAAGTGAATTTGAGTACCCCCAAAGAATTGGGCGGGGCCGGTGGTGAAGGAACAAACCCAGAACAGCTTTTCGCTGCGGGTTATTCAGCATGTTTTATCGGCGCGCTGAAGTTTGTCGCAATGCAGGATAAGATCAAATTATCTCAAGATCTGGATGTGACGGCAAAAGTCAGTATTGGTCAAAACAAGGCAGGTGTTGGTTTTGCGATTGATGTCGAGCTGCATATTTCTCTGCCGGAACTTGATCGCAGTGTTGCGCAGACGTTGATCGAAAAAGCTCACCAAGTGTGCCCATACTCAAATGCTACACGCGGTAATATTCGAGTCGAATTAGTACTGGTATAACATCTTGAATGATATGAAACGAGGACAGGCACGCTAAGCGTGCCTGTCTTATTTTGTCCGCAGAAAACCGACCTTGCTACACACCTTTCAGCGACTCATCCAGCCATGTATTAAATTGCGAATACGGCAGTGCACCATTAATCAGATTGAGCCGTTGCCCTCGATGAAAAAACATCACTGTTGGAATACTGCGGATCTGGAATTGCGCGGCCAAGGTCTGTTGAGCCTCTGTATCGACCTTGATAAATCGAACCGTCTGTACGCGCTCTTGTGCCGTTTGCTCAAACACTGGGGCGAATCCGACACACGGGTTACACCATGGTGCCCAGAAATCAACAACCACAGGGATGTCGCTATTCACAATCGACTGAAAATTATCGACTGTCCCTTCAACAGGTAAGCCGTCAAGGAGGAAATGTCTACACTTGCCGCATACAGAGGACTCAGAAATACGCTCGATGGGAACACGATTCATCGCGTGGCATGACGGGCAGCGGGTTTTAATACTGGTCATAGGGACTGATTTCATCACCGGTGAATGGGAAACTCTAAATTACCACCAAATCAAAGCAGATAACAACCATGAATCGAATACGGGAAAGCGCGCTCATTTTCAGTCGTGTCTTAACCGAATGGTCCGTTTATGCTGAATTTGTGGGATGGATCCAAGAGGCTTTTTACGGGATGGCATATGCTTAAATGGTAATATGATTGGATAGTGACTCTGTAATGATATCTCAAGATATTTGATGGAGGTTAGGATGACATATAAAAAGCATGGCCTCACGATTGGTCTGGAACGGGTCGATCACGAATTTTTTGTATCGATTAAAGCTGTCGGTACGTTAACTCATCACGACTACGAGATGATCACGCCACTTCTGGATGCCGCACTGGTGAAGGTTAACACACCGAAAGTCGATGTATTCTTTGATGTCTCTGAGTTGGAAGGGTGGGAGCTTCGGGCTGCATGGGATGACTTTAAACTGGGTCTGCAACATGGTGCGGATTTTAATAAAGTGGCGCTCTATGGTCATCAGGAATGGCAAGCCCTCGCTGCAAAAGTCGGGAGTTGGTTTATCTCGGGAGAGATCCGTTATTTCGATGATTATGATGAAGCGATTCGATGGTTACAGGATTAGCTGAGCTACAGGATTAACTGAAAAATGGTTATCGTGACATGAGTCAGAGTTATGCTTTGATGTAACAATTACGTTACATCATCTTTATTGATTTGTGTAACATATTTATCACATCAAGGTCTTTTTGATTACATTACAGTACATCATGCTCTCTCATTGGGTATTCTGTTGTTAGACTTTAGGTACATCCACCATCAAATGAAAATATTAAACGTCGTGTTGGTCATATTTGTTTTATTGCATTAGGTCTGTTTTATCATTCAAATAATAATAAGTTTCGCAGAAGCTAATGCATATTAATTTTAGGATGCCATGATGTTTAGTAATTTTACCATCCGTATGCAGCTCGGCCTGTCTTTGGCCTTTTTAACTGCAATCATTGTTTTCTCCGGATTACAAAACCGGGATTCACTGAACCTGCTGGAACGTAATATTCAACTATTTGCTGAGCCGCTGAGGAAGGCTCAACGGGATGTGCTCAATGCTGATCGAGATTTGTATCAGGCACTCAAAGGGCAACAAGATGCGCTTCTGACCACTGATGAGAAAGTATTGAAGGGCGCACAAGATGATTATCAGGAAAATGCCCAACAGGCTTATGATCGCATGCAAAGCTATTTGGAATATATGGCTGATCATCGACACATTATCACACAGTTCGATAATTTTGACCGTGTTTTTCAAGATTGGAAGGCGCAAGCTGATCGGGTATTTTCGCTGATAGAACAAGGTGATAAGACACAAGCCCACACACAATTTATCGAGTCTGAGCAATATTTTGGGACACTGCGTCACGAGTATGATAAGGCCGGAGAACTGGTCGATAAGCTAGGCAATGAACTCTATGGACAGTCGAGTCACCTTATCGGGCAGCGAATTTTATGGAATATGATGATCTCCCTTATCTCAGTGGTGATTGGGCTGATACTGGTGTTTTTCATTCCGAAAGCGATTACGTCTGCGATTTATTCCGTAAAAGATAAGATCGATGATTTGACTCAGGGAGATGGTGATCTGGTGAGTCGTTTGACGGTGAAGAAAAAAACCGAGTTAGGTTATTTGTCAGGCAGCGTCAATAACTTGCTGGAACAGCTCCAACAACTGGTAAAAAGTGTCATTGATGGGGTTGAGAAACTGGGTGCGGATACGAGTCACCTTCAGGATGTTGCGAATAAAACTGAAGCGATTGGTCATAATCAGCAACAGCGGCTGGAACTACTGTTTCAAGCATTTGAACAAATTAATATTGCAATTCAAGAAATTACGACCAACGCGCAGCATACGTCTTCCAAAAGTGATGAAGCGAGTCGTTCGGCAAGCAATGGGGTGACGTTGGTCGATAGAAACGTGACATTGAACGATAAACTGTCAGTGAGTTTTCAAGAAGCCAGCCAGAAGATGTCATCACTTGCTGCAGATTCCGACAATATTACTTCAGTTCTGGATGTGATCCGTGGTATCGCAGACCAAACCAATTTACTGGCATTGAACGCTGCAATTGAGGCCGCACGAGCCGGCGAGCAAGGGCGCGGTTTTGCGGTTGTCGCTGATGAAGTGAGAACGCTGGCACAACGGACACAGTCTTCAACCGAAGATATTCAGGAGATGATTTCCAGCCTTGTTAAAGGTGTGAATGAAACTCAGGCGGCGATTCAAGGCGGAGAAGAAGCTGTGGCTGAATCGGTGGGAATGGCGGATGAAATGAGATGTGCTTTTCAGGATATCCGTGACTTGATTTCCACCGTTCAAGATATGAATATTCAGATTGCTGCGGCGACAGAAGAGCAGAGTTCGGTGATTGTTGATGTGAATCAAGGCATCCTTGAGCTGAAAGAACTGTCTGATAAAGCCACCAATGTCCATCAGCGTGTGGCTGATACCGGTAATGTGGTTGCCGATATTTCGTTGCGACTTTCCGACTTGGTGAGTCAGTTTAAAGTGTAGTTTTCATCGGGAGTCACGGGCCGGAGTATGGGTACTTTGTTGAGGGGAGGGTCTTGGACTCTCCCCTCATTTATTGCGATCTGATTGCATATCAACGCTTTTATTACAACAACAGTGAATTGAAAAGAATGAGAGAGATCCCAAATACAGGGCCTTTAAAGTGATTTATATTCACTTTTAGCTATAAATTGCCAAAAATGTAATCAAAATTTTTAAAATGGTGTTTTGGGCTCAAAACTAGCAAATGATAGTTAGTTTTTCTAACGATATGGTTTTTTAGTTTTTGCAAAGAGCACGATTCAATTACAAAATATGTACAGAATATGTTCCAACTGTCGATATACGTAACATAGTGTCTAAAAATGTCGGAGATGACATTTTTTTGATATATCTATCTGTTATGATTTAAATGGAACGCTTTTTATTTGTATACCACATTATGGAATGTAGCACTCATCGCTGGCTACAAATTGAGAAAGGGTCATGGATATAGTATGAAAAAGGTATCATTTAAGACGAAATTGCTTGCCATCGTTGTTGCCATTATCTGTGTAACGATATTCACTGCCTACGTTAGTGCTAATTTTTATATCAGTCGCTATATATATCACAGTGATAGCCAAGTGATCCGGACACAGATTGATTCGATCCGTTCTGTGGTGGAAGGGAAGCTGAAAGACAATATTGTTCTGGCCCAGTCAACGAAATTCAGTTTTTACGAAGTCAAACAGGCGATAGAAAAAACCGGTTTCAAAGATGCAATTAAAGTCGCCTTCGGGATGACCATCAATCGAGATGGGGCGATTAAAGATCCGAAAGAAGCTCAGCCATATATGGATATTTTTAAACAGGCGAATGGTGAGCTTACCATCAGTGATGTCTTTATCGATGATGGAAAACCAACGATTACGATTACCGTGCCTGAGGATAAAGATTCCGGAAATATATTCTACATCGACCTCTCTTCGGTCGGTGACATGCTGAGCGCAATGTCTATTGATGGCAGTTATCTTGAATTGACGGATGATAAGCAAACTCAGATTTTTTCCAATAAAGTCGAGGGGCATGACCTGACGCCATTGACCGCGACGATCAATGTTGCCGGAAAAGAGTGGAAACTTAACGGATACATTGATAACGACTATATTCAGAATGATACAGATACATTAAATGGCAGCATTACAATTGCGTTGGTGATTGCGGCCATTATCTTGATCCCCATTGCTATATTGCTGATCAACTGGGTCTTCAAACCCATTATCTTGTTAAGAAACTTGATTGGTGATTTGGCGAATGGCAACGGTGATCTGACCCATCGTTTGAAGGTGGATTCAAAAGATGAACTGGGCATGATTGCGGATGGCATCAATCAGTTTATCGAGAATTTACAGAACATGATGCGTCAAGTGAGAGAATCGACGGAGACGATTAGTCAGGAGATTGCTCAGCTTGAGCAGCAAACCGATTCGAATAGTCAATTGCTCCAGTCACATAGTCAGGAAATTGAATTGACGGTAACAGCCGTGAATGAAATGAGTTCGACGGCGTCTGTCGTGGCTGAGAATGCGGCCAACACCGCAAGCCAGACAGAAGCGACAAATAGTGAAGCTGAGCATTCTAAAGAAGTGGTACAACGGGCCGTTGCACAAGTCGGTGCATTGGCAGAAGAAGTGGAAGAGACCGCTCAATTCATTGCTGATATGAACACGCATACAGAAGAAATCGGTAAGTTACTGGGTGAGATCGGCGGTATTGCAGAACAAACTAACCTACTGGCTTTGAATGCTGCGATTGAGGCTGCGAGAGCCGGAGACCAAGGACGTGGTTTCGCGGTCGTCGCGGACGAAGTGCGGGCATTAGCATCACGGACCCATCGGAGTACCGAAGATATCGTCCAGATGTTAGATCGCTTGAGAGCTGGCACCGCCACTGTGGTTTCCAGTATGGAATCGACGCGTAACAGCTGTCGGACAACAGAAGAATCAACAGCCGTGGTGGTATCTTCATTGGATAAAGTGACGACGTCAGTCAATGAAATTAACGACTTGTCGATTCAGATTGCAACGTCAGCCGAAGAACAAAGTAGTGTGACCGAAGATATTAACCGCAGTATGGTTGCCATTCGTGAAGTGATGCATACCATCAACGACAATGGTGACAATACCGCAGAAACAACCCGCCGCTTGATTACCATCAATCAGCAGTTATTAGTGATTGTAAATAAGTTTAAAATTGAATAACTTGTTTCACTCATACCATCCAGCCTGAGTGCCCATCACTCAGGCTGGTGATTTTCTCACCTATGTTGAATTCCTCGCCTCGCTAATCTTGGAGTCCCTCAATGAAGCTATACATTGGTAATAAAAACTATTCGACCTGGTCACTCAGACCATGGATTTTGTTAGCAAAATCAAATATTTCATTCGATGAAGTTCAACTGTCGCTTGATACGCCACAGTTTTATACGGCTTTGGCATCGGTGACCCCGACGCAGAAAGTGCCTTGCCTGATCGATGGAGATATCACCGTATGGGATTCGCTCGCGATCTGTGAATATATCAATGATACATATCTTTCAGGAAAAGCATGGCCAGCGGATCCGCAAGATAAAGCTAACGCGCGTTCGCTGGCGGCAGAAATGCATTCAGGTTTTCCGGCACTGCGTAGTGAAGCACCAATGAATATCCGTGCAACGCGTTCACTGACCTTGTCTGAAGCTGCGCAGCAGGATCTAAAGCGGATTGAAGCTATTTTTGCGGAGCAGATGACGCGTTTTGCTGATCAGGGGGGATGGCTTTTCGGTCAGTATTCAATTGCCGACGCGATGTTTGCACCTGTTGTGATGCGTTTAAAAACGTACCAGCTGAGTTTCGGGGAAATGGCGCAACAATATGTGAATCATGTATTATCGTGCCCGGCGTTGCAGCAGTGGATTGATGCT
Source organism: Vibrio spartinae (assembly GCF_024347135.1). NCBI lineage: Bacteria > Pseudomonadati > Pseudomonadota > Gammaproteobacteria > Vibrionales > Vibrionaceae > Vibrio > Vibrio spartinae. The sequence goes on from NZ_AP024908.1 coordinate 169,047, forward strand.
GCGCTTGAAGAAACTGAGATTGTTGCAGCCGATGAAGCAGGAGAACCTTGTTAATCAGTGATTCATGGGTGCATCATGATTGAGCCAATGTCAGGCGCTCAACATATTCAACTGCCAATCGATGAGATATGCCGCATATCCGTTTGTATTCATCTTATTCTGCATGAATGAAACGGGTGCGGCATTTTTTATTTTTATGCTATTTTTGTTGTTTAATTGTACATTAATGGTGAATAAAATGTTGTTTTGCATGCATTTAGTGCAATAAATGTCTCTCCATTGTGCATATATAAAATATCGATAAAATTGAAAATTTCAGAAGCACTTTATATTTATATGCAGTAGAATCCCCATTTTGAGGCATCTATTTAAGTATTCATGCATTTTAGGTGTTTAAATATATTCTCTTCCGTTGAGACTGGAAAGAATCGTCGTCTATGGCATGAATTGTGCTGTTTTCAATGTTTATCAGATATGAGATATCACTATGAAAAGAATAACGAATTTGAGTCTGCTTCTACTGACTCTCGCTGCTCCTTTTGTTCAGGCTGCGGATCAGCCGTTGGTTCGGCTGGGTGTTGAGCCTGGATACGCACCTTTTGAAATGAAAAAGCCTGACGGCACTCTGACCGGATTTGATATCGATTTAGGGAAAGAAATCTGTAAGCGAATGGAGGCACGCTGTGTCTGGGTCGAAAGTGATTTCGATGGCTTGATTCCTTCTCTGAAAGCGAAAAAAATTGATGCAATTCTCTCTTCTATGTCGATCACACCACAGCGTCAGCAGGAAATTGATTTTACAGATAAGCTGTATGGCACGCCTGCTCGTTTAATTACGCCGAAAGGTGTTGATCTGCAACCGACAGCGGCCTCATTGGGCGGCAAACGTGTTGGTGTCTTTCAGGGAACCACGGCTGAAACTTATGCCAAAGAGCAATGGGCACCGAAAGGTGTCGATGTCGTGACTTATCAGAATCAGGATCTGGTTTATGCCGACTTAGTGAACGGGCGTCTTGATGCTGCATTTCAGGATGCTGTTGCTGCGAGCGATGGCTTTTTGAACCGTCCGGTGGGTAAAGGATTCGCATTCAGCGGCCCGGAAGTCAATGATGAAAAATACTTTGGTGTCGGTGCGGGGATCGGGGTACGCAAAACTGATCAGGCACTCAAAAATCAAATCAATGCAGCTTTGAGCGATATGCTGAAAGATGGCACCTATGATGCGATTGCTAAACAATACTTTGATTTTGATATTTACGGTAAATAAGCCGTCACTCCTGTCCGCTTCTTCATCCGAGGAAGCGGTGTTTATTTAGGAAGGCATTATGCTTTATGGATATGGTGGCATCATTTTTGATGGTGCAATCATGACGATTGAACTGGCAGTTCTTTCGGTAATTTTCTCAATTATTCTGGGATTGATCGGGGCTTGTGCCAAGCTGTTTGGCAGCCGTCCGGTCATCGCGCTCGCCCATGTTTATACCACGTTGATTCGTGGTATTCCTGACTTGGTGCTGATGATGCTGATTTTTTACGGCTTGCAGCTGGGGCTCAATCAGTTCACCGAATCTTTGGGATGGCAACAAATTAACATTGACCCATTCACAGCCGGTGTTTTGACGATTGGTTTCATCTATGGTGCCTATTTGACGGAAACTTTTCGCGGCGCTTTTCTGGCGGTCCCCAAAGGGCAGATTGAAGCCGGAACCGCTTATGGCTTTACACCATGGCAAGTGTTTCGGGTGATTCTTTTCCCGCAGATGATGCGTCATGCGTTACCGGGCTTGTCCAACAACTGGCTGGTGATCCTTAAATCAACCGCATTGGTTTCAATTATCGGCCTTGCCGATGTTGTCAAGACAACGCAGATGGCCGGAAAAGGAACCTATCAGTTTTTCTACTTTACGATTATTGCTGCTGCGGTTTATCTGATTTTTACCACATTATCAAATCTGGCATTTTATTGGCTGGAGCGTCGCTACGCATACAGTCATAGAGGTCGTTTGTCATGATTGAAATACTTGAACGCTACGGCAAAGCATTTTTGTGGTCGGATGGTTACCACTTTACCGGTGTGGCTGTGACGCTATGGTTATTGGTCATTTCCGTGTCGCTGGGATTCATTGTCTCCATCCCATTGTCACTGGCTCGGGTGTCTAAAAACCGTTGGCTGTCGTTACCCGTATGGCTATTTTCATATCTGTTCCGTGGCACACCGCTGTATGTTCAGTTGCTGATTTTCTATACAGGGGTATACACGTTGGGATTTGTCCGATCGACGGAGTTTCTCAACTGGTTTTTCCGGAGCGGCTATAACTGCACAATTTTTGCACTGTTTCTCAACACCTGTGCCTATACACTTGAGATTTTTGCCGGTGCAATCCGCGAAACCAACCAGGGAGAGATTGAAGCGGCGAAAGCATACGGCTTCTCTCGCTGGAAGCGTTACCGGTGTATTGTGATTCCTTCAGCACTGCGTCGCGCGATTCCCGCATATAGTAATGAAGTGATTATCATGCTTCATTCAACATCGTTAGCATTTACGGCAACGGTGCCTGATATTCTTAAAATCGCTCGGGATGTGAATGCGGCGACTTATAAATCATTTTATGCCTTTGGGATTGCTGCCATACTTTATTTAGTGATTTCATTTTTGTTGGTGGCGTTATTCCGACGTGCTGAAAAGAAATGGTTGCGTCACTTACATCCGATACCAGTCAAACATTAGAACATCGATTTTTAGGTTTCCGGTGGCGGCTCTCATTTGACGGGCTTGAGGATTCAGGAACTGATTTTTCAGGAAACCGGTTTTTCAGGAAACCGATTGTTAAGGAACAAGCATTATGCAAAACACAAAACTGGCCGTCAGTGATCTTTATAAAAAGTACGGTCAGCATGAGGTCATTAAAGGCGTATCTTTACAGGCCAATGCCGGTGATGTGATCAGTATTATCGGGTCATCCGGATCAGGGAAAAGTACCCTGTTGCGCTGTTTGAACTTTCTGGAGAAACCTTCGGCAGGTGCCATTTATATTCATGGCCAAGAGATTCAGATGAAGCGCGATACTGATGGGCAACTCAAGGTCAGTGACCATAAACAGTTGCAGCTACTTCGCACCAAATTGACGATGGTATTCCAGCATTTTAACTTGTGGAGCCATATGACCGTGTTGGAAAATGTGATGATTGCCCCGATTCAGGTGCTGGGCATCAGCAAGCAAGAAGCACGTGAAAGAGCGATTGCTTATCTCAGTAAAGTTGGCATCGATGAACGGGCGCAACAAAGCTATCCGACCCATTTGTCCGGTGGACAGCAGCAGCGAGTGTCGATTGCCCGTGCTTTGGCAATGGAGCCGGAAGTGTTGCTGTTTGATGAGCCGACTTCTGCGCTGGATCCTGAGCTGGTCGGTGAAGTGCTGAAGATCATGCAGCAACTCGCTGAAGAGGGCAAAACCATGATCGTGGTGACTCACGAGATGGGCTTTGCCCGGCATGTCTCAAACCATGTGATTTTTCTGCATCAGGGAAAAATTGAAGAAGAAGGGCATCCGGAAGTCGTTTTCGGTCAGCCGAAAAGTGAACGTTTGCAGCAGTTTCTTTCCGGTGCTTTAAAATAACGCGAAAATGCAGCATCATGATGCTGCATTTTCATATCTGTATTTACATCACAAGTGCTCTGAATGATAAATACTGACTCATCGATTTACCAAGTCGCGATCTATCTGCCTGATCGTTACTCTTGGTATACCATTGGATCGTTAGAAGCGCCTTTTCGCGTCGCTAATGACATTCTCGGAGCAGAGAAGTTTCGATGTGTTTATATTACTCCTGTCGGAGAGCAGGCGTTTTCCGAGTCATCTCATTTACCCAATTCTATGCTCTTATCGGATACTTTTGAGTGTGACTTGCTGGCCGTTGTGAGTGATTCCGTACCGGATGAAGCGGTCTCAGCGCTGGAGAAGAAAAAACTGCAACATTTTTATCAACAGGGGAAAACGATTCTCGCCAGTTATGCCGGTGTTTTCTGGCTTGCTGAGAGTGGGTTACTGCATCAGCAGCGTGCCGCCGTGCATTGGGCTTTAATGGACCGTTTTAGTGAGCGTTATGACTCGATTGAGCTGTCCGACCATCTGTATGAGCGTGATAAACGCCTGATTACGACTGCGGGATTAGCAGCAACGCTCGACTGTTTGGTGGACTTTCTTGAAGAGACCGAAGGCCAAGAACTGGCTTATGCTGTTTCTGATCAGCTTTGTATGGATCGCATTCGCCCGGCACAAGAGCGGCAGCGATTGCCATTCAAGCAGTTTGGCGGGGATATTCAACCTCGTTTGACGATGGCGGTTGAACTGATGGAAAATAATCTGGAAGAACCATTGTCAACGGATGAAATTGCCGAATTAGTTCATATCTCTCGTCGCCAGCTCGAACGGCTGTTCAAGCGTTATCTCGATACCATGCCTGCTCGTTACTACCTGCAGCTGCGCTTGAAACGGGCGCGTCAGCTATTGCTGACGACCCATACCTCGATTGTCCAAATTGGGTTATTGTGTGGTTTTTCCAGTGGACCGCATTTTTCCAGTGCTTATAAAGCTTATTACCACATGACACCGCGCGAAGAACGTTCAAAAATGTTACAGGCGAAATAGATGTGACGATGATGACGTCCTTTCTGGTCGTCATTATGACTGACGTTATCTCGTGTGGCATCTCTGATCACCCAACATCTCACAATGTTTTGGCAATCATACTCCCCGCAGCGGCAAGCATCATGATGCCAGCGCAACGGAAAAGCAGCATCTGAGCATTTTGGCTGGCAAGAAATCGTCGGACTTTCAGGGCCCCCAAAATAAAGATCGAACCGACTGCGATTAATACAGCAATGGTCAGCGGTACCAGTAACAGTCCCCATGTTTGTACCGAGACCGTATCTAAGGTAATGACCAGCGGTAAGATCGCTAAATAGAATGCGATCGTTTTGGGATTACCTAAAGTAATGGTGAAACCGGAAAACCACGCTGAAGTCAGCTCCCGTCTGGAGGTCTTTTGATCAATTTGAATACTGTCCGGTTTACAGGTAATGAATTGCCAAGCCAGCCAAGCCAGATAGAGAGAAGACGCCCAACTGATCAGGGTGAATAAGGTACTGAAGTGATGCGCGATCACCGCGAGACCGAATACCGCAAATGAAAGGTAGACTAAGTCCCCCAGAATCAACCCAGCCAGCATCGTAAACCCAGTGATTGCGCCGCCACTTACGCTCCGAGCCACCAATGCGGTCATTCCGGGACCCGGAATAGCAGCCGCGACGCCTAAGGCTGCAATATAGGCAAATATTTGTGTTGATTCTAGCATGGTTATTGATCCTACTTATATTGGACAGATTTGATCTGAGTCGTGCTGAAAATGACCATGGTGCAATCGACTCCTTTCGGTTGGATTTTATTGATTCTTATTCATGACTTCTCTGGCAAAAACAAGGTCTTGAACCGCCAGGCCGACAGATTTGAACAGTGTACGTTCAGGGCGGTTTTCCAGAAGATGTCCGCCTAATTCGCCAATTTCTGGACTGACATGATCGGCAGGTAAGTATCCTTTCTCTTGGGCTTGCTGAAGACACTGAGAGGCATTCCAGCATGACTCTCGTGAATCGACATAGTGTTCAACCGCCCCATAGATCGCCGGATCTAGCTCTTGGAATCCAATCGCTGATGCGCCAATCGCATTGATATGGCAGCTTTGCGGTAAATCACCAAGTTGCAGTAATGGGGCCCGGGCTGCGGTGACCGTACAGATAATATCAGCGTCGGAGACCGCTTCGGCTGGGGTTGCTGCAACCGTGATGTTGAGTGCTGGATGCTTGGCACACCATGTTGCAAACTGATCCACGTTGGTCTGGTCTCTGCCCCAGATTGTAACCTGTTGAATCGGACGGACAGCGAGCATGGCGAGCAAGTGTTTCCGTGCTTGCAGGCCCGTGCCCAGAATCGCAAGGTGTGTGGCATGTTGTGGTGCAAGTAAATGTGTTGCCCAAGCGGAGGCCGCCGCCGTTCTTAGCTCGGTGACTGAGCCTGCGTCAACCGCCACCATATGTCCGTTTGTCTGTTCATCAAATAATAGGATGCATCCTTCATGAGAGGCTGAACCTTGGTGTGGATTAAAATTGACTAAGACAGATTTCAGGCCGAAGCCTGAATATTTGCCCTCGGAGATATAAGCCGGCATCGTTCCCATCAGTCGTCCATCTGGTGCTGGGATAATACTTCGGACTGACTGCACCACTTTCCCCTGACTTTGCAAAGCAAATGCCGTTTGACTTAACTCAATGGCAAGAGGGATGGATAGGGTTTGTTCAACATCTGCTCGATTAAAGTAATGCATACAATCACCTCATGCCTCAACCGTATCCATGAATTGCGGTTCAACCGGTGTGTCTGCCAAGCTATTGAGTAAAGTTGACATGGTTTTCTGGGAGATACCTAAAATAACATCAAGCATATTTTGTTGTGTGAAGCCAACTGCTAAAAAATGGTGTGCTTTATCTTTAGGAATTGAGCCCTGAGAGAGAATCACTGCTTGCGTAAATTGGTGAAGTGCGGCTAATCGTGTCGGGAGTTGTTCAGGATGATGAATCATTTTATCGACAATATCACTTGCGACACCATTGTGAATGGCAATCCAGTAATGTGCTTTAATCGTATAAGGGCATTGGTTAATCACACCGGTTGTGAGCCAGACCACTGCTTTCTCTGTTTCGTTCAGGGAGCATTGTGAAAATCGGTCATGCGCAAACTGATAAGAAGCCAGCAGATCGGGGGATTCAGCCATGTACGCACTTTGGTTGGGGATCCATCCGAAATTATCAATCGAACTTTGCAAAAGCTTACGGCTGCCATCCGGTGCACTGTCAATCGTGTGTAATTTCATCTCTATCATTTTTCTCTTTTCCTTTCTTTTCTTTGTTCTTCTTTACGAATCTATTGATGGCGAAACATGTGAATGGGCCGCATTTTATGCCGAAGTCTTGCACCCAAATACAGACCACAACATATGGATGGGGCGGACATTGGATATAAACGATAAATTGTGCAGACCTGCTGCAATTTCTGTCGTTAAGGCAATATCGGCTTCATGTTGAGTGACAGCATTGGCGGCTTCACTGGTTGAATTCTTTTCAATAATGGTTTCTATCTGCAAACCTTGAGGAAGTAATTCATTAATTAATGGTATCGGTGCAGGATGAGATGCAATCTTCAGTGGCCGACGTGGTAATGAACGATTGGTTGCAATTCCGTATAAAGGCGTATCAAAAACAAATGTTGCTAACAGATTCAAATGAGAGTCCATGTAGAAATCATTAATTTTTTGATAGGCATTGGCAACAATCAATAACCCATTGTCTTGTTTGGTATGATCACGCGCCAGCTCATAGGTTTCATTCAGATTGATGATATTCAAACTGTCAGAATAGAATTCTCTCATCCGCTTACAAAAATATTTTGAAGCGAATTCACTGCTTGTCCCCGGTGGGCCTAATGTATAAACAGGGTGACATGTCGCATGCACAAGTCCCATGTCCATAAAATTCATGTTCATTTGTCTATCTCTCCATGATAAGCATCAATTCACACTCGTTAACCACTGTTGAAACTGATTCAGTTGTCCTCGAACCGACTTGATATACAAACGTTGAATTTCTGAGGTGATACTGTGGGGTTCAGCACTATTGAAATAACAGTGATCAATCTGCGTTACGGGGGAAACTTCCATCCCGGTCCCGGTCAGGAAGCACTCATTCGCAGCAAAGAGCTCGGATGGTGAAATATCTCTCTCTTCAACTTCAAGCCCTAACTCTTCTGTCGCCAAGGTCATGACTGTGCTTCTTGTAATCCCTTCGAGAATGTGAGAATTAATCGCTGGTGTGATGAGTTTATTTTTCTTGACTAAGAAAACATTCGATGTCGTTGCTTCTGCAATATTGCCGTGAACGTTGAGCATGATGGCATCGTCATATCCAGCGCGATACGCTGACTCCATGGCGAGTGCTGAGTTGATATAGCTCCCCGTTATCTTTGCGCGTGCCGGAATCGAGTTATCGGCAACCCTTCTCCAGTTTGAAATCGTACAGCGAAGACTTTTCTGAGCTGATACCGAAGGCATGTTTAAACTATTAATCGCAAGTCCTGAGCTGACACCGGAGAGTTTGACGCCAAATCCCTGCCCGGGGAGGAGACTCTTTTTAAAAGCAATCGGCCGGATATAACAATCCGTACTTGCCTGATTTTTTCTTAGCAGCTCAAGAATAATTTCTTTCATTTCCTGATGAGACGGCAAGTGATCAAGCAACAGCAGTTTGGCAGAATTGATGAACCGTTCGATATGCGCATCTAATTGGAAAACATTCAAGGTGTGCTTATCTTCAGTGAGATAAGCGCGAATCCCTTCAAAGACGCCGGTCCCATAATTAAATGCCTGCGTTGTAATTGGAATCGACGCTTCCGCTGCCGGTCGATATTCATTGTCGAGATAGATAAAAGGGTGATGGACACCTGAGTGATGTTGCTGAGGATTCATTTCAGTCGTGGTATCGGTCATTATTGAAACCCCTGTCCTAACAGCGCAATGGCTGCATCGCGATCAGCGTTATCACCTTGTGCTCTTAAATCATGTAGTCTGGCTGCTTTCCAACTGACCATGGCAGATGTACTGGTAATATTGGTGGTTTCACCGGCCTGAATATTGATCTCAACATGTTTGATTCGGTCTGCCATATAAGCTTTGGTTTGCGCGAGCATGACGGCTTGTTGCGGGACGTCTTCGATTAACTCAACAATAATATTTAAGTGATCGATACCATTTTTTTCATCAATCTGAATGGCATAGTCTAAACAGCCTGTCAGTTTTTCTAACAGAGCAGCCTCAATATCCCACGCGCAGTAGTTGCAGCCACCTAAAGTTAGTGTGTCCCGGACGCGACCAATCGGAACAATCTTCAGCCGACCGTCAGGCATCAGTGTTGCTCTGACCATATCACCAGTGCGGTAGCGAATCAGCGGTTTCTGTCCCTGATATAAATGAGTAATTACCAATTCACCGCTGGTTTCCGTTGCGGAAGCAGGAATAACGTCACCACTGATCGGATCGACTAACTCATAGTAGTTATTCATTGGGACAGTATAGAGTGATTGGTCACTGTCACAGACAGCCAAAATAGACGATTCCTGAGAGGCGTACATACAATTGTATACTTGGGCTCCCCATGTTTCACCGATATTACGCAGCAAAGCGGGTGTGGTGAGTTCGCCTAATGTCAGAATGACCCGCACACTACTTTTTGCCGGGGACACATGATTTTTCTTCAGGTATCGGGCGAGATTGATCGCCACTGCGGGTGTACACACGAGCGCTGTAATTTGTAACTCATTGATGAGTGCCATCGCACGGTTCATGCCGACAACGGGAGAGCGAGGCCACATTTTGACCACACTGTGGCCTAAACTGCGGAATACATCTTCAAATGTATCGCCTGTCGAGTGCAACTCGGTCGGACCCATCACGCCAACAATATGTTTGTCACCATGCTGTTGAAAAATTTGCCCGTAGCGGAGAATCAGTGGCGTATTATTATAAATTGAGTCAAGTTCATTCCGGGGGCATGGCGTAGGGGCACCGGTCGTGCCTGTCGTTTCGTAGTATACCCAACTTTTATCGAGTGATGCCGAGGCTAGGCGGTTTCTATTTTCACGGAGATCATTCTTGGTGGTAAATGGTAATGTGTTCAACGTAGAAAGAGAAAACTTATCAATATCTGACGCCGTGATTCCTGATAAATGTTTTTTATAAAAACCAGAACCATTGATAACATATTTTAGAACGTCTTTAAGCTTATTTTCTTGATGATGAATGAGTTGTTGGTGAGAATATTCGCCATTTTCAAATTTTTTATGTTGTTGGAAAATATATTTTGCTTGCTTGACTAATTCATCTTTAAAAATCGCATACATGAGATTTTCCTTAATCAATTCTCTATGTGTGTAATTGTTGGAGGTTATTGAATCTCTGGTTGTTTATTTAAATAACGGCAGATTTCCCGTGAGTTTATTGATGATTTTTTTCGGACCAATCATACCAATGGCGACTAATTCAATATGTTGACTGGTTACCGATGATATTCTTTCTCCATATTCATCATACGTTTTACATGACTGGGCCAGTGCACTAAAAGGCATGGTATAAATCTGATCATTTTGTTCAGCGGTGGCAAGCAGGCTTTGTATATGTTCTCCTGTCGAGAGTAACACGGGAAGTGGCGAGTATATGACACCCGGGTAATTCACATTATCCATGCTTTGCATGTCAGGGCCGACGAGATTATTGACTGTTTTACCAAAGCTGATTCCAATCACACTTGCTGCATTAATTGCTAAACCCGGATGTAAATCTTGATCGACAATAATGGTACATTTGTGCTTGCTTGCATCAAACTCCATGAATTCCTCACTTATTTTTAAATTGTATTTACAAGGTGGATAATAAATCCAGATATCCGGTGGCCAGAGAAAAATCGGTAGATAAATCGATATCAACAATATTCCATTCGGCTATCGCTTTCCATTTTTCAACACCTTCTCTATGATTTGGGTGGTCGATATATTTTTCCAATTCGTCGGTGTTATTGAATATTCCAATAACAATAAAGTCAGCAGCAATTTCTCGGCGGGATATATTGCGGCCACATATCCATCCTTTTATTTCCTCAATATGACGAGGGTGATTACGTGTTGCTTGTTCTGCCTCGATTGCATTGGTGGAAGACCAACTCCAGTTCTTTTTAAAAGTAAATAGCACGACATGTAGAATCATTGAATTCCATCCTTGGTGAATCATTGTTCTTGGTGAATGTGATGAACTGTAATTATGTTTTGACGTTGTTGTTGCTGTCCATTATGCATCAGAATGATAGAAATTTGTTACCTATATCACGTTAGGGGCAATGGTTGTAGGGCAAAATTACCCTATAAATGGCAAAAAAATGAAAGGATTTGACCTCAGTGGCACTAACAAAGACAGATATTCAAATTTTGACCTTGTTACAACAAGATGCACGGATGACCAATCAGGAGCTGGCCGATCAAATCGGCATGTCATCGTCACCCTGCTGGCGCAAAGTTCGTAAGTTGGAAGAAGATGAAATCATCCAAGGATACCGTGCGGTTCTGGATCGGAAAAAAATAGGCATGGGTGTGATGGTTTTCGTACGGGTGAGTATTGATAGCCACAGTGAAGCCGAAGCGCGCAAATTTGAGCAAGAAGTGACAGCACTTGAGAATGTTGTTGCCTGTTACAGTATTGGCGGGGATGCTGACTTCTTGATTCAGGTTGTCTCCCATGATCTCGATTCCTATGCGGAATTTGCAATGTCAGTGATTCGGCGTTTGCCGGGCATTAAAGAGATGCAGAGTATGTTTGTTTTAAAGGAGATCAAACCCTTTGCTTCTCTGCCCGTCGAAACCGTATCCGGCGCGTAAGCAACAAATACAATCTCTGATTGTTGATGATATCGTTTACATATAGGGGCGATTCCCCATCGTTTGACGTCAATTATCGCCTATATCGTCATGATCCGTGGGGAGATAAGTCAGCCCTTGCTGTTTTATCTCGCCATACTGACGCAATTATATGATATATCTGGATTAAGATGTATTCTTCGGTCTGTCGTGGCGACTGTTTTATCCACTTTTCTTGGGGATTTCAGAGAGATAATGTGATCTCTTTCCGATTGTTTCATATTAGTGGAAACGTTCTCACTAAACGGCGTGATGATCACAGTTTTCTTACAATTCGCTCAATATAGTACGCGGCATGTTCAACAAAATAATGATAAAGCGTCCCTATGAATCAAAAACAGAACGAGACTCATATTGAGCTGAAAACCAAATTATCCTACGGTCTGGGCGCATTAGGTAAAGATTTTGCCTGTGCGCCTATCTATATATTTCTGATGTTCTATTTTACTGATGTTGTTGAGCTCTCTGCCGCGTATGTCGGGATGGTTTTTCTGGCTGCCCGGATGATTGATGCGATCACCGATCCGATGATGGGGATTGTGGTCGACAACACACGCACCCGTTACGGTAAATTTCGGCCCTGGATTCTGATTGGTTCAGCGATCAATGCGTTTGTGCTGGTTGCATTATTTTGTTCGCATATGTTTGAAGGCACCGCTGCTTATGTCTATGCCGCAGTGATTTATGTTTTATGGGGCTTGACCTATACCGTGATGGACATTCCGTTCTGGTCGATGATCCCTGCGATTTCCAGCTCCCGTCGGGAACGGGAAAAGTTGGTTGTCTGGCCGCGGTTGTTTGCCAGTTTTGCTTGGTTCGTTGTCGGTAGTTATGGGCTGTGGATAGTGGCAAAGCTAGGCGGTGACGATCAGGGGCAAGGATTTTTTGAACTTTCGATCATGATTGCTGTTTTGTTCATCGTTAGCGCGCTGATTACGTTTAAGAATGTCAAAGAAAAAGTGGTTGCGACCGGACAGACGGTCGAGAAGTTCGGTTTTAAAGATGCAATCGGCATCATTGGTGGTAACGACCAGCTGAAAGTATTAATCGCAACGGTATTGGCGTTCCAGATTGGCAATATGCTGGTTGGTGGTTTCGCGATTTACTACTTTACCTATGCTGTGGGTGATAAAGAACTGTTTCCGGTTTATATGATGGTTGCCGGTGCTGCTGAAGTCGCCGGTATTTTCCTCTTTCCGCGGCTGGCGGCCTTATTGCCGCGTAAACATCTGTGGGTTATCGCCTGTATGTTCCCGATCTTGTCATGCTTATTGTTGGTGGTGATGGGCGTGGTTGCTCCGGGGAATGTGTATTTAATTGGCCTGTCCGGTGCGGCAATCAAGTTTGGTGTCGGGATCACCAATGGTCTGCAAACCGTAATGCTGGCTGATGTCGTTGATTATGGTGAGCATATCACCGGCCGACGCAGTGAAAGTGTGATTTTCTCTGTCCAAACCATGCTGGTTAAATTTGCCAGTGCTGCTGGCGCCTTTATTGTCGGGGTTGGGCTTTCGGCCGTCGGATATGTGCCGAATGTTCAACAATCTGAAGGGACAATTCTCGGATTACAGACATTAATGATTGGTATTCCTGTTGTACTGATGATCGTGAGTGCGTTGGTTTATCGACGTTACTACCGACTACATGAAGGCTTCCGGCCGGAAGATTTCGAAACCTATTCTTTAAATATGGCCAAAGAAACAACGGCATAACCAGCGTTGCTGGATTAAAAAAACAACTGCATTGATGAGCAAAAGACAGGCAGGATGGCGGTTGCCATCCTGCCTTATATTATAACGAGGTGTTCATGCGAACTTTTCAAGATATTATCGCGAGTCGAGATTGGCAGAATCCGAGCGCTGTCCGGATGCATACGTTGCCTGCTCACGTCCCGCTACACAGCTATCGTCACGTAGAAGATGCCCGTCAGGGGACAACGAGTCGTCGTCATTATCTCAATGGGCAATGGGCATTCAAACTCTATCCCACTCCTGAAATGGTTGAGGCATCGATCATTGATCCGGCAGAGGATTTATCGGCATGGAAACAGATTGATGTTCCCGGTAACTGGCAGATGCAAGGGGTTGATCATCCGATCTACACCAATGTGAAATATCCGTTTCCTGATCGGGCGCCAGAGGTTCCCGAGCAAAATCCGACGGGGTGTTATGCCTGTGATTTTTCAGTGGCACCAGTCGCCGGAGAGCAGACCCGGATTCTATTTGAAGGGGTGAATTCGGCATTTCATTTGTGGTGTAACGGACAATGGGTTGGTTATGCGCAAGACAGCCGTTTGCCGGCAGAATTTGATTTAACGGCTTATATCCACACCGGTCACAATCGCTTGGTTGTGATGGTGATGCGCTGGTCTGACGGGTCTTATCTGGAAGATCAGGACATGTGGTGGCTGAGCGGTATTTTCCGCGATGTGTACCTGTATCACAAACCTGCCATTGCAATAAATGATGTTTTTTTACGCCCGGAACTGGATGCCCTCTATCAGGATGGATCACTACATGTGACGACGAAGCTGAGTCAGCAAACGACGACGCATCACGTTGAGGTGCGGTTATTTGATGCCACAGGCCAACCTGTCGCGATGCAGGGGGAAACCTGTTGCGCGACCAATCACAATGCAGTTGATGAGAAAGGCGGCTGGGCAGATCAGGTCGAACACCACTTGACGATATCACGTCCCCGTCACTGGAATGAGCAGACCCCTTATTTGTACCGCTGTGTGGTGATGCTATTGGATGCGCAAGCACAGGTGATCGAATGTGAAGCGTTTGCGGTCGGGTTCCGCACGGTTGCCATTGAAGATGGGTTACTCAAAGTGAATGGCAAAGCCCTGTTGATCCGAGGCGTCAATCGGCATGAACACCATCCGGAAACCGGTCATTATGTCGATGAAGCGACGATGATCAAAGATATTCTGTTGATGAAACAGCACAACTTTAACGCAGTACGCACATCGCATTACCCGAATCATCCGCGTTGGTATGAACTCTGTGATCAGTATGGTTTGTATGTGGTCGATGAAGCCAATATCGAGACGCACGGTCAGTTTCCGATGTGTCGTTTGTCCGAGGATCCGCAATGGAATCATGCCTACATGCAGCGCATGATTGGATTGGTGGAACGGGATAAAAATCATCCGTCGGTGATTATTTGGTCATTGGGGAATGAATCGGGTATCGGTCTGAACCATCATGCCATGTACCAGTGGACCAAACAGCGTGATCCGTCTCGTCCGATTCAGTATGAAGGTGGCGGAGCCGATACGGTGGCCACGGATATTATCTGTCCGATGTATGCCCGGGTTGACCAGCATCAGGGGGGGGTGAATCCGAAATATGCGATTAAAGATTGGATTGGCCGGCCCGGAGAGCAGCGGCCGTTAATCTTGTGTGAATATGCGCATGCGATGGGGAATAGTCTTGGAAGTTTTGCCAAATACTGGCAGGCATTTCGTCAGTATCCGCGGCTACAGGGCGGATTTATCTGGGACTGGGTTGATCAGGGGCTCTCTCAGTGGGATGAGCATGGTCAGCACTATTGGGCGTATGGCGGGGATTTCGGGGATGAAATCAATGATCGTCAGTTTTGCATTAATGGCTTAATCTGGCCTGATCGCACGGTTCATCCGGCATTATTGGAAGCGAAGCGGGCTCAGCAGTTCTACGATATTGGATTTGACGGTCAACATCAGTTGACGTTGACCAGTGAACATTTGTTTGCTGAAGAGGCGCTGATTTGTTGCTGGACAGTACTTGAAGACGGCGTCGCCATCTCGACAGGGGAGCACGCTGTCATCATGGCGCCTGAATCAGCGCGCACGATTGAACTCCCACTTGATCACGGTCTGTATCAGTCAGGAAAAACGTATCATCTGAATGTTGACTTGCTGCTCGCTGAAGCAACGTTCTGGGCTCCGGCCCGTCATTCGGTTGCGCAGTCGCAGTTTGAGCTGAAGGCCGTATATTCCCGGTCAGATGCGGAACCGGCAACCCCATCGGCAGAGATTCGAGTCTCTGAGTCAGATGAGCAGGTGATCGTTGCGGTTGCGGACCAACAGTGGACTTTCCATCGTGGCAGCGGTTATCTCACGCATTGGGAGCAACAGGGCGAGCAGCGATTGGCGGCACCGCTGAAAGATCATTTCTATCGTGCGCCGCTCGATAATGATATCGGGACCAGTGAAGTTGACAGGCCTGACCCGAACAGCTGGATGGCGCGCTGGAAACAGGCCGGTCTTGATCGTCTGACTGGGCGGTGCGTCGCTATGAGTGTAGAAACCGGTGAGCATGCTGTAACGATCAAGACGCAGTTTGACTATACTGCGGTAGCCGAGACTGCGATAACCGAGCAGGCAGCGACAACCGGACAAGTGTTGCGGACGCAGTGGTGTTATACGATCAATCAGCACGGAGAACTGCATATTGAGGTTGATGTGTATCCATGTGCGGCATTACCGTCTCTGCCGCGAGTCGGATTCTCTTGTGCCTTGCCTTTGACTGAGCGTGTGACATGGTTTGGCCGAGGCCCGCACGAAAACTATCCTGATCGTTGTTTGTCCGCCCGAATCGGATGTTACGATGCGACGGTGAGCGAGATGCATACCCCTTATATTTTCCCAACGGATAATGGTCTGCGATGTGACACCCGAAAGCTGTCGCTGGGCGGTATTTCGGTGCAAGGTGAGTTTCACTTCAGTGTCAGCCGCTACTCACAAGCGATGCTTGAAACTGCCAGACATACGCATGAGCTGGTGGCTGATGAGGTGGTTTACCTGCATGTGGATGGTTTCCATATGGGAATCGGAGGCGATGATTCTTGGACACCGAGTGTTCATCCGGAATTCCTGTTGGATGCACCGCACTATCATTACCAGGTGGTGTTGACCGCAGCGCGGTAATGATTGGCTTGTATCGGTTTCCTGATTGATGCGAGCGCGTTCAGGAAGCCGATATACGACATTTTTTTATGACGCCCCCATTTACCACGCAATATGAATAGGGGTGCCTACCGGTACCAACCGAATAAACTCATCCATTTCTTCATTGGTTAAGGCAATACAACCATTGGTCCAGTCAAAACTTTGAATAAACTCTGGATGACGTCGATAGCCGTTCTTCAAACCATGAATATGAATATCGCCACCGGGGTTCAAATCGTATTGTTTTGCATAGGCAATGTCTTTGGCAGACGGATAGCTGATGTGAAATGCTTTATAGAAATTGGAATTGAGATTGATGGCATCAAGCACATAGTCACCTTCCGGTGTCCGGTGATCCCCTTCCTGATGTTTCGGGCCTTGCGGAAATTTCCCAAGGGCAATGCGATACGTTCTGATCGTCTGTCCCTGCTCAAGCAGATAAATACGCCGTTTGGACTTATCGACGGTGACACGATCAACTTGCGCAGCAACGGAAAAACTCAGAGATGCGATGAACATGATCAGTACAAAAATAGGGCATTTCGTCCGCATGGATGCTCTGGGTTCCTTATTGACCGTGAGGTGGCAAGTCATTGACGGGATCAAATGAGACTAGACCCAATGAGGCAGGCAAATGACATCAGCCAGCTATACATTGATCCGTTATATACCGACCAGTTATACACCGGAAAGCAATCTGGCGGAAGCCACACCCGATGATTGATCGTTGCTGGTCACAGGTTGATTACGAATCGGCGTCAGGGGCGCGTTAACGAGGGCATCTCCGCGATGCCCGTGCTATGTCGGAGCGGAGATGCCTCTGAATCATCGAACCGGTGGATTTACAGTTCCGGTAAGGTTTTTTTCTGCTTTTTACTGGTTTTCTTGTGCTGTTTTTCTGCCTCGGCTAACAAACGCAGCAACGGTTTGGGATCGTAGGCTTCTTGGCGAGACGAGTAGATCGAAGCCTGAAGTTTGCTCACTTCATTTTCGATGGATTCTCTTTCTTCCGCAGACAATCCCAGCTCAGCGATTTGTGCTTGCACCAGATGCTGAATTCGAATGCCATCTTGTTGCTTTAACGCCTCTTTCAGAGACAGCGGCTCGGTTTCGGTTGGCAAATCCGGTGCTTCAACGGGCTTTGAGCGTTTGGTATGCCAAATCCGATAGAGCCAGCAACCCGAGGTTACCATCCACAGGACAGCAAAAAGGGCCGTGAGATATGGCCAGATACCGGGATCTTTGACCTGAATCTCCCGAGGGGGAACCGAGGCTTTTGCTGATGATTGTGGCAGCGAAACCACGGTATCGACTGGCGCACCTTTGGCGACATTGAGAGTCAAACCCGTGAGTATCGCCCGCCGTTGTCGTTGTTTCTGCGTGTTCCACCAGTTGAGAGAAACCCCCGGTAACTTGATTTGGCCGGATTGATTGGGGATCAGCACTTGCTTCAGCGTCATCACCGTCTCATCGTTATCCAACGTTTTATATTGCGGTTTTTCCTGATAGACGCGCACGCTGTCCGGATAGTTGATTTGCAGGTCGGGGATTTTATCCTGACTCACACCTTTGAGTTTCAGTTCAAGTGTCCGGGTGATTGAATCACCGACTTTGAGGGCGGCACTGCGACCGGTGATCGGCTTGCCTTGGCTGTCGGTCCAGTGCTGCGTGAGCGATAAACTGGCGGTCGGGAGCCATGCCCCTTGATAATTTTTCGGTTTTGCCATGACCTGAATCGGGAATTGCTTGGCAGTCGTACTGAGTGTCAGCACCTTGGTTTCGCCATTCATACCACTATAGAGCAAGGTACTCCGAAACTGAGGTTCAGTGACGGTGAAACGGCCGGGCTTTTGGGCCGTCACTCTGAATGTCTGTTGCACCACGGTGACTGACAAACCACTGATAATCTCGCGGTGTTGTTCTGAGTCACTGGCGGCTTCTAAATTCATACCATCCGCTGACGGAGGTGTGATTTTAGTATCCTGAAGGCGACGAGGGTTAACCTTCACCATCATTTTGACGTGCAATAAGGTGCTTTCATCCGGGTAGAGTGTTTTTTTATCGAGGGTTGAATGAATTTCTATCAGATCATCATCATTCGGTAACGTCGAATCTTGGACAACCTGAATGGCAATCGGCTGGGTCTTTTCACCATTGACTTCAAAACTGGGAATGGTCACAACCCCGGTACGTGTTGCTGCAATCGAGACATCCCATTCACTCCGGACGCTGCGCTGACCGTTGATGATATTGGTGGATGTGCCAAAACTGGGACGATTGACGAAAAACTCGGGGGTGAGTTTTTCAAAGTTCACATCGTCGCCGGACGCTTTTTGATCGGTGATGATCTGAAGTTGAAATAATTCATTCAGGGTCACTTTATTCTTGCTGACAGTCGCATAGGTCGCTGCCTGAGTGCTCAGGCTGACTATCAGGCCGATGAACAGGATCCAGAATATACGTTGAAGCGAGTGCCGGGGTCTGTTTACCATGATTTGTGATTGTCCTCTGGTGGTTCTTTCTGTTCAGCCTGAAGCATCAGTTCTGCTCGCAGCAGACGGCTGGGATCTCTGGCATTTTCAACCTGTTCCAATTTACGGAATTCAGGATCAGAGGGGCGTTTCTGGGCTTGGGATGGTGACGCCTGATCCGATTGTTGAGGGGTTGATGCCTGTTGGCGCTGCAATTGTTTGGCTGCCGCATTGTTTTGCGCTTGCTCGTCTTTGGATGGCGCATTTTGGCGTTGACGCTGGGCGCGATGTTGTTCTGATGCCTTGCTTTGGCTTTGGCTTTGGCTTTGGCTGTTTTGCTGTGACTGATGACGCTGGGCCTGATCTTGTTGCGATTGGGCGGTTTGTGACTGTCCTTTTTGAGACTGTTTTTGCTGCGACTGATTCTGCTGTTGTTGTGATGATGAAGATTGGTTTTGCGCGGCAGCGTTGCTATTTTTTTGTTGCTGTTGCTGTGCTTTTTTCACAACATCAAGGTTATGACGTGCATCCTGATTATCCGGATCTTGTGCCAGAACCTGCTGATACAGATCGATAGCCTTTTGCAAATCACCATGCTTGGCGTATGCATTGGCCAAATTATACTGCTGACGCGGTGTCGGCGACTGGATGGATGATAAGGCTTCAATCGCTTGCTGATAATCTTTGGCACGATAATAGGCCGCAGCTTTCCAGTCTGGATCAGAGAACTGTTCAGCGGAGTGTTGATAATCCTGTGCATCGAAGAGATGTTTGGCTTGCTGATTGTGATTCAGCCATGGCGATGCTTGTGCCCGGGGCACCGTCCCGGTTGAAATCACCAAGGCAAGCCAACCAAAAATCAACCCCTTACGAAACATCATCAGCGCTGGAATCAGCAAGAGCGGCATGAGCCAGTAACCCTGATTAATTCGATTCGTCACTTGTTGTTTGCCGGAGGCCTGATGTTCGGTGGTATTGATTTGCGTCGCATCAACCAGTGTCTCGACATCCTGATTATTGAGTTGAACCGAAATAAAAGTGCCGTGTACCGATTGTGCCAATGATTTCATCTCATTGAAGTTGGCTTTGGCAATGACGGTCTGCCCTTGTGTTGTTTTGAGCAGCGCACCATTTTCAGTTGGAATCGGTGCGCCGGAACGTGAACCCATACCTAAAATTGCCAATTGCCAGCGAGTACCGGACAGTAAATCGGTTATCTCTTGGCGCTCATTGGCGTCTAATTCGTCGGTGATTAAAATGATTGCCCCCTGATGGAGTCCGGCATTTTTCATCATCTGAATCGCTTGTTTGACACCGCGGGCTGCATCTGCACCCTGATACGGCATGATCTCGGGAGTCAGATTGGGAAGCAGATTAAGAATCGTCGCGGTATCGGTTGTCATGGGGCTGATCGTGTAGGCATCTCCCGCATAGGCGACTAATCCGGTGACGCCTTCCTTCCAGTGTTTCAGCAAATCAACGGCTTTATAGCGCGCTTGTATCAGCCGGCTGGGTTGATTATCGGTCGCATACATCGAGCGGGACATGTCCATGACGAGGACCCGGGCTGCGGTATTGCTATAGGTCGGGCGGAGTTGGCGTTCGAAGCTCGGGCCGGAAAGTGCCACGATCGCTATCGTCCAACACAGCGCCAGCAGAAGCAGTTTATACGTCGATGTCGCTTCATGATACAGACCGAGAGCCTGAGCAATATGCGGGGCAATCAACGATTGCTGTTTTTTGCGCAAGGTCAGCCATGCGAGCAGCAGTGCCACAGGAAGAAGTCCGATCAACCAGATCGGATTGAGAAATACAAAATCAGACATGATTTCTCCTGACGATCACCAGAATAAATGAAAGAATTAAGGCCAGCGCCAGCGGATAAATAAACCATTCGCTTTGAGGACGCCAAGTCTGACTGGCTTGTTGAACTGGCTCTAACTGATTAATGGTTTCATAGATATGTTCCAAATCCTGACTATTACGAGCGCGGAAATATTTTCCGCCGGTTATATGAGCAATTTGCTTGAGGCTCTTCTCGTCCAAATCACGGGCAGTATTGACCTTGCGGGTAAACACAAAATCTTTTACAACCATTTCTCCGGCACCGATCCCGACAGTGTAGATAACCGCATGATATTTTTTCGCGATTTCGGCGGCCTGAATGGGATCCAGAACTCCTGCGGTATTGGTGCCGTCACTGAGCAAAATCATCACTCTCTGCGGTGCCTGTCCGTCGATGAAGGTTTTTGTCGCCAGTCCGATGCCTTCTCCAATTGCAGTTTCCGTACCGATAAGTTTCAAAACCGTCTGATTTAACTGTCTGCGGACCGTTTCCCTGTCAAAAGTCAGCGGTGTTTGCAGATAGGCGTGATCTGCGAAGAGTACCAATCCCAGCCGATCCCCCTGCCGCTTTTCAATAAACCGGTCGAGAACTTGTTTCACCGCGGTGAGGCGATCAATCAACTCATCACCGTTTTTCATATCTTTCTGGCTCATCGAATAGGATAAATCGACGACCAGCATCAGGTCACGATGCTTCGGTTGAACGGTGATCGGGTCGCCAAACCAAGCCGGACGGGCGCAGGCAACGACCAGCGCAACCCAAATTGCACCAGCCATCAATTGGCTAAACCAATGACTGGGTTTGGTCAGGCCGCCTTCTGTCGGGAGATAAGTGAGCTGAATCGCAGCCGGTTGTCGATGTGGTGGTAGTAATTTGGTCACCAACAATGGTAGTGGTAAGAGAAATAGCATCCACCACCAAATGAATTCAATATGTGCCAAAGATTATCTCCTTCTTCTTTTCTTTGGCGGCAAGGCTTCCTGTACCCAAGTCAGGCAGTCATCAATCAGATATTGCTGGGATGGTTCTGATTTTGATTTTTGATACAGCACCTGTTGCCACAGAGATTCATTGGGAATAAACAGCGGTTTGCTGATTTGCTCGTCTAAAAAGGCATACCAGTCATGTCCGGTTAAATGGGCAATTTCCTGACGAGGGAAGTAACTCAGACATGCTTGTCTGACCAATTCCATTGCATCGGATGGTGTGACATAACCATGTGAGGGTTGCAGTAACCGTAACGCTACTTTTTTCGGGGCAACTCGTTTGCGTTTCCAAATAATGAGCCATGTGATCAGCAGTATCACCACGATCACGCATCCGATGAGGCTTAGCCAACCCCATGCCAGCGGCCACCATGAGGGGGCGTCCGGTAGGTGCAGGGGCTGAAGGTCAAGTAAATCTGAGATCGATTGTGCCATTTAATAACTTCCGGATAGTTGTTTCAGCAAAGGTGAATCACTCGAAAGCCGAGTATAGGGAATCCCTAAAGACCGACAGAGTAATTCTAGCCTATCTTTCTGAGATTCAAAGGCTTTTCTGATTCCTGCCCGAGTATGCTTTGCTGAAAAATTAAGCCACCGACTTTGTTGTTGGTCAGCGACGAATTCAATGCCGCGAAAATCAGTTTCACCCTGCTCAAGTGGGTCATAAATATGGATCAGCCGAACCTGATTATGTCGGCGTAGCTGATTAAATTGCGGTTTGAGGTCGTCGTTATAACGGGTGTAGTCACTGATCATAATCACTTCACTCCCTTTGGGTGACAAGCGATTCAAGGCCGTTAGGCTATCGGACATCGAAGAGATTGCTGTTCCGGCATCATTGATTGGCGTCTGACTGAGCTGTAATTGTTGTTTGTGACTGTCAATGATTGTCTGCAGGAGCGCTAATACACCGGGTTGATGACTTTTGGGCTTAATATCGATCAGCCGATATCCCAAATCAATCAAGGCCCCACACCGATCTTTCTGGGCAAGAGACATCCATGCCAGTAACGCTGCCATATGTGCCGCTTGAACCGACTTCAGGAGTAAACGCGATCCCATTTGCATGGTTGTGCTTAAGTCAATATAGAGAATCACCGGTTTTTCTCGCTCTTCACTGAAAAGCTTGGTGTGCGTTTTCCCGGTCCGGGCTGTTACCCGCCAGTCGATGGTACGAATATCGTCACCGGGTTGGTAGCGGCGCACTTCAGAAAAATCCATGCCACGGCCCAACCGGCGACTCTGATACTGTCCTGACATGGTTGACCACAGGCTTTTCGCCGGTGGCAGCCAAGCGGCACAGTGCTGTTTATACACCAGCAACTCTTCTAAGCATAAAGTGACGCCATTACTATAAACGGGCAGTTCCATCCTCATCCCTTATCGTTTCTGCTGAATCATGATGTCTTGGTGTCATCAGGCACTGCCAACCAGAGACAAAATATGGTTGATAATCTGATTCGGATGAATGCCTTCGGCTTGCGCCTGATAGCTAAGTAACAGACGGTGACGCAGCACAGGAAAAGCCATGCTTTGCACATCTTCAGGGCTGACGAAGTCGCGTCCCGCAAGCCAGGCACTTGCCCGGGCGCAGCGATCCAGAGCGATGGTTGCCCGGGGGCTGACACCCATTTCAAGCCACTGTTTGAGTGTGTCGTCATATTTTTCTGGCTGTCGTGTTGCCATGACCAAACGAACGATATATTGCTCGATGCTTTCTGCCATATGAATATCCAGCACGGCTTGCCGGGCACTGAAAATATCGTCCTGAGACAGCTTGTTCGGCTGTTGGGGTTTAACGCCTTGTGCCTCACCGCGGTTGAGACGCAGAATCGACAATTCACTTTCTGCATCGGGATAATCGACATTAAGGTGGAGTAAAAAACGGTCCAGTTGCGCTTCAGGGAGCGGGTAGGTCCCCTCCTGCTCAATCGGATTTTGAGTGGCCATCACCAAAAATAGTTTGGGGAGCGCGTAAGTTTTCCGGCCTGCCGTGACCTGCCGTTCAGCCATTGCTTCGAGCATGGCGGCTTGCACCTTGGCCGGGGCACGGTTAATTTCATCGGCTAACAGCAGTGAATGAAACACGGGCCCGGGCTGAAATTGAAACTCTCCCGTTTCCGGGCGGAAGATATCAGTTCCGGTTAAATCGGCCGGCAGTAGATCCGGGGTGAACTGAACCCGATGAAAAGACCCTTCGATACTGTCGGCCAGTGATTTGATTGCCCTTGTTTTTGCCAGCCCCGGCGGGCCTTCAACCAAAATATGTCCATCGGCCAGCAAAGCGACCAACACCTGTCTCACCAGTGCTTCCTGACCAATAATCTGACTGTTTAAGTAGTGTTGTAATTGTTGAAAAGCGGTTGCTGATTGCATGACCCGTATTGCTCCGATTTTTGGGATTGATAAAAATTTGTTGTGATGGCTTAACGACTTCTCGATTAGTTTAACAAAAGTCAGAAAAGTTCACTTTTACCGATAGATGGCTTCAGTTATGTGTTGAATGGTGGCTTAAAGCAAGTGATAAAAGTATTACGAATGCCATTCACTATTACTGAGGCGATGAAGTATACTACACGGCTGATATTTGTCGGAGCGAAGCCCGCACCACAAAATCATTAGCCAGAATCTATGAACTTTGAGGGCGTATTGCACCGTATGTTGCTGATAATTTCAACCTCAAAGTCTGAATGATGAATTGGCCCGCAGTCTGTTTTGCTATGTGTCCGGCAATGTTTTGCAATCATTGCATCACCTCGTAGCGAGTGTTTGACACACCTTCAGCGGGCAGTCGTGAAAATAATTAAGGCCATAGCTATGTTTTTCGATGCAGTGAGTATTAAGAAGAAAGTCATATGGAGTATGGCATTTGCCGTACTCGCATCAACTGTCATTGTGGGCGGGATTGCCCAGTACCAGTCCAGAGAGGTTCTGGAACATCGTCTGGTGGATATTGAATTACCATCGTTTTTGGATGGCATCCGCCATCAAATCGACCGAGAAGTTGCGGAACTATTGCTGGCTTCTGAGCAGCTGGCAAATAATGAATTTGTTAAAGCCACGATTGATACAACCCACATTGACTCAAAGTCAGAAAAAGTATTGATTCAGCAACTGAACAATCTCAAACAGCAATATCATCTTAATGATGCCTCGGTTGCGAACCGCAAAACAGCCGATTACTGGAATCAGAAAGGTTTTTTGCGCAAGCTCAATCATCAACAGGATCAATGGTTTTATCAGTTTGTCGCATCCGGAAAACCGACGATGGTGAGTATGTTCCAAGAGCCGAATGGCGATGTGAAGATGTTTGCTAATTATCAATCGGTTAAGAGCGGGACTTTATCCGGGATGTCAAAGTCGATGGATGACATGGTGCGTTTGCTGGACGGGTTCCGGATCGAAGACTCTGGTTTTGTGTTTCTGACTGATGCGCAAGGCGATGTGAAAATTCATCCGGACAAGGCGCTGTCGGCCCAAACATTGTCGGATCTTTATGGTGCTAAAGCAACGACACTGCTCGGTAAGGATGGCTTTCATCTGATTGAAGCGCAGTACCAAGGTGAAGATGTTTTTGTGGCAAGTGAATACATCCCGTCGATGCACTGGTACGTCATTGCGTCTGTACCGAAGCGTGAAACTTATGCGGAAATGAATCATGCCGCGCAAAATATGATGCTGAGTACAGCGGTGATTGCAGCGCTATTTATTTTTATGAGTGCGTTGCTGGCGAATAGCATTACCAAACCGATTCGGCAGATTGCGACACGTTTTGCTGCGCTCGGCAAAGGTGATGGTGATCTCTCTCAGCGCATTGAGATTGTCGGCAATGATGAAATTACTCAGCTTTCACTCGGTTTTAATGATTTTATCGAGAAAATTCATCAATCGATGCAGGAAGTGGCATCGACGAGCCGGACTTTGTCACATGAGTCTCAAGTGGTCGCAGAGAAAGCCCATCTGACACACGATAACAGTCAGAGCCAGCGTGATCAGACCATCCAAGTGGTGACCGCGATGAATGAAATGGGGGCAACCATCAGTGAAATTGCATCGAATGCTGCGATTGCCGCTTCAACCGCCAACGATGCCTCGGTGAGTAGTGACTCGGGTCAGGTTGTGGTTAATCAGGCTAAAGATGCGATTCACCGACTGGCTGAAGATATGCAAAATTCCGCACAAGTGGTTGAAAAACTGGCCGCAACAACGCAGGAAATAGGTTCGATTCTGGCCGTAATTCATGAGATTTCTGATCAGACTAATCTATTGGCACTGAATGCTGCGATTGAAGCTGCGCGAGCAGGAGAACAGGGCCGAGGTTTCGCGGTCGTGGCTGAAGAGGTGCGTAATCTCGCAGGGCGGACAGCCGCTTCAACGGAGCAGATTCAAGTGATGATGACGCAGTTGAAAAATGATTCGGGCAATGCCGTACAGGCCATGCATGCCGGACAAGAGCGAACGCAAGAAGGGGTGACGGCTGCTGAAAGTACGGTGGAACAATTACGCCAGATTTCAGAGCGAATCTACGAAATCACGGATAGAAATACACAGGTGGCGACAGCCACTGAAGAGCAATCTGTCGCGGTACAGAGTATCAATGAGAATATTGAAGAAATTAATGCGATCAATGAACTGACGACAGCAACCTCAGAGGAACTGGCAGATGCCAGTCGCGAACTGAAAACCCTTTCAGAACGTTTGGATCATTTGGTTGGTGGTTTCAGGCTCTAAATGTTGAGGGATGCGTTGTTGAAGGGACCGTTGTTGAAGGGACAGACACATGTCGGTCGTTCGTTGCAATGGATCAGGTCTGAGAGATCGGAGCAACCGTGATACCTATGTCATGTGATAACTATGTCACATGATAACCATGTCACGTGATAATCATGTCACTGCTGAGAGTACACCGGCAGTGCGGTTGCTGAGAATCGGATTGTGCGGTGTGCATCGTATCAGCGCGCGGCTGGAGCATTTATCGAGAGCAGTGTACACTCGCAAAAGTGAGCCTGTGACAGACAATAAGAGGTAATGTATGAACGATTTTGAACAAGAACTCGCTGCGTTGGCAGAACAAGATGGCGGTCAGAAAGAAGCCACGCTGCCTTCTTTGGATGAACAGAAAGCCATTGTGGCAAAGCTGAAAGAATTAGAAGCGAAAGGGGAACTGACGCCCGAAGTATTAGAAGAATATTTCGGTCAGTATGCCGCTGATGCCGGGGTTCCGATTCATTAGATGAA
The DNA here is from genome assembly GCF_024347135.1 of Vibrio spartinae. NCBI lineage: Bacteria > Pseudomonadati > Pseudomonadota > Gammaproteobacteria > Vibrionales > Vibrionaceae > Vibrio > Vibrio spartinae. Next base: position 196,091 of record NZ_AP024908.1, read on the forward strand.
CGGCCTCTTGATTGAACAGGTTGCTTAATCGGTTCAATCATGACGTTAAAAATACCAACATGATTAAAAATCACAGACAGAGCCGATCATTCATCAAGTCTGACTGTCCGTTTTATTGCCAATACAGGAGAAGTGACGTGTTTCATCATATTACCCCTTATGCGGGGGATCCAATTCTGTCCCTTATGGAAGCGTTTATAGCGGATAGTCGCCCTGATAAAGTGAACTTAAGTATTGGTCTTTATTATGATGAAGCAGGTCAGATCCCTACTTTACCGAGTGTCCGTCTGGCAGAACAGGCATGGTTCTCAGCGGACAAAGAGCCTTGTATTTATTTGCCGATGGAAGGGATTGCCGATTATCGGCAAGCGGTTCAAACCTTAGTCTTTGGTGCGGAACATCCGGTGGTCAATGAAAAGAGAGTTGCCACTATCCAGACTTTGGGTGGCTCGGGCGCACTGATGATTGGTGCTGATTTCTTGCATCATTATTTTCCTGAATCAAAAGTATGGGTGAGTAATCCGACTTGGGAAAATCATCATGCAATTTTTGAAGGGGCAGGTTTTGCCGTCGATCGCTACCCGTATTTTCATCCTGAAACGCGGATGCTGGATTTCAGCGGTATGCTTGAGACATTATCACAATTGCCGGCGAAGGATATTGTCCTGTTACATCCCTGTTGCCACAATCCGACTGGGGTTGATTTGACACCGGAACAGTGGGATCAGGTGATCGATATCCTTGAATCGCGCCAGTTGATTCCGTTTTTCGATATGGCTTATCAGGGGTTTGGTGAAGATCCGGCTCAGGATGCCTATGTCATGAGAGCTTTGGCTGAACGGACATTGGTTGCATTTTTTGTCAGTAACTCATTTTCAAAGATCTTTTCTCTGTACGGTGAGCGGGTCGGTGGGTTGTCTGTGGTTTGTCATGACGCGCAAGAAACGGTGAATGTGTTGGGGCAATTGAAAGCCACGGTTCGACGTAACTATTCAAGCCCGGCGAAACATGGTGCGGTACTGGTATCCCGGGTGCTCAACGACCCTGAGTTAAATACGCAGTGGCTCGCAGAAGTGAGCACCATGCGTGAACGGATCGCAACGATGCGTCAGCAGCTACACCAGCATTTACAGGTATTGTGTCCGGAGCAGGATTTTGATTTTCTGATTCAGCAGAAAGGGATGTTCAGTTATACCGGCTTTTCTGTCGAGAGTGTGCACGCATTGCGGCAACAGCATGGTATCTATCTGATTGATAGCGGACGGATGTGTCTGGCTGGATTGAATGCGCATAATCTTGAGCGAGTCGCACAGGCATTTGCTGCTGTGGCAGAGAATCGCGAAAAATAAGAGCACTTCACCATGAGCGCGGGTCAGCGTTTAATGGAATGACGGGAGCGTATCTGCCAAACCGTCTAATGTTTCGTGGAGCTCAGCGATCGGCTGAGCGCCATTCAGCAAAATATGTTGTTCGATAATCATCGCCGGGACCGCCTGTATGCCGGCTTCTAACCACTGTTTTTCCGTTTGTACCACCGCAGATGACCACCCCGGATCAGTGAGTACCCGCCGACAGTCTCTGCGATCTAACCCCTGAGCGACTGCGATATCGAGGAGTGTGTCAGTATCATCCATGACTCTCCCTTCCTGAAAATAAGCTAGAAAGAGAGCTTTCTGAAATGGTGTCTGTTGTTGACTGCGAGCGGCCCACATCATTAGCTGATGAGCTTTGCGTGTATTATAAATGCGCATGTCCGCGGTAAACTGAAAATCAATCCCCAACGCATTGCCAAACTCAGTGATCCTTTGTTGGCTCAGTTGTCGCTGTTGTGCGGTCATTTGATATTTTGTTTGGAGATGCTGATTGAGTATTTCACCGCCCGCAGACAGGGTCGGGTTGAGCTCAAAAGGATGCCAGTGGATCTCAGGCTGAAGATGTTTATCCACGCGGAGTTGTTCGAGAACTTTCTCCAATCGTGTATAACCAATGAAGCACCAAGGACAGACCAGATCCGATAAAATATCGATACGCAGTTTCTTCATTGAGAGTCTCCAGAATCCTACCGATAGCTTTTAGTATACCGATGGTTCTGTATTCAAATCGAGCCGCCAGCTTAACAAGATGATATGAAAATGATGCAAAAAAGTGATCGTCATGTAATTTTCAAGGACATCGGTGTCAGCGATAGTGTTTTGTTTTCAGAAAATGTAACCGAAAAGGCTAAAGAAAAATACCTCTCGGGCGATAAGCAACGAGAGGCATAAATGGCGCATTTATATATGTTAAGCGAAGGGAACTTTGAGTTCCTTTAAATCTAGTTGACGATTGCTTTTTCGGCAAATTTATTTGTTATGTTTTTGTGTTTTTCTATATAACTCACTGTTATTCATAGATAATTATAACCATGATTTGACCGGGATAATTATACCAAATTGAATCGATAGTTTGATTTAGATTGGGTATTCACGATATTGATGAAGCTGAATGCGTAAAAACTGATTTACAACAACATCTTGCTGGACGGAGCGCCCTAGTATAAAAGCCGCCATATTTGATGGCAACACTGTGGGGTGTTCATTTTTCAACCAGTGAGAGTTATGTTATGGAAAGTCTGATAGATCGCTTTCTGCATTATGTGTCATTTGATACACAATCCAACCCATACCGGAACTGCTGTCCAAGCACGACCGGGCAAAAAAAATTAGCACAGGCAATATATGATGAATTGCAAGCACTTGGGCTTAGTGATGTAACACTCGATGCTCATGGCTATGTCATGGCTAAATTGCCGGCAAATGTTGACGGTGAGATACCATCGATCGGATTTGTTGCACACCTGGATACATCTCCGGATGCTTCAGGTAAAAAAGTCGTGCCTCAGATTGTGGAAAACTATCAGGGGGGAGATATTGCATTGGGGCGGGGAGATGAAGTGTTGTCTCCGATTCAATACCAAGAATTACACCAACTGCATGGGTACAATCTCATCACCACCGATGGGAATACGCTGTTGGGCGCTGATGATAAGGCAGGTGTAGCCGAGATCGTCACAGCCATGAAAGTATTGCTGGAACATCCGGATATCCCTCATGGTGAGATTTGTATTGCCTTTACGCCGGATGAAGAAATCGGCCGTGGGGCTGATCTGTTCGATGTTGAAAAATTCGGGGCTCAGTGGGCCTATACGGTTGATGGCGGACCCGTTGGTGATTTGGAGTATGAGAACTTTAATGCTGCAACAGCGCATGTCACTTGTTATGGTGTTTCGGTTCATACCGGAACCGCAAAAGGCAAGCTGGTCAATGCCATGAATATTGCGGCTCAATTCCAGATGATGATTCCCACCGATGAGACACCGGAGAATACCGAAGGATATGAAGGTTTTTACCATTTATCCTCCGCGAATATGGGTATTGCCCGGAGTGAGTTGACCTATCTACTGCGAGATTTTGACCAGCAAGGACTAGCGCGCAGAAAAGTGCAGATGAAAGATTGGGTCGGTACACTCAACCATCAATTACATCGCGGTCGGGTTGAACTCGAGATTACGGATGGTTATGCCAATATGAAGCAAGTGATTGCGTCCAATCTACATATTATTGAGATTGCCAAAGATGCAATGAGCGATTTGGGGATTGAGCCGCAAATCAAACCAATCCGGGGCGGTACGGATGGTGCACAGCTTTCTTTCAAAGGCTTACCGTGCCCGAATTTATTTACCGGTGGTTATAATTTTCACGGCATCCATGAATTTGTGACGATTGAAGGCATGGAACAGGCGGTGAAAGTTATTGTGAAAATAGCGGAAAAAACCGCGCGGACTTACCGTGGATAAGTCGCTCTCAACGCACAGTATCATGATGATTTGTTGACCCTTTGGGATGCCTTCGTCTTTTAAGGTGTGTCAGTTGTTTAGGGTTTATTACTCTACATTATGAAAAAACTCAGATAAACTTGCAGTCATTATATATACCCCAATTATCGATAAGATTGAGCCATCTGCACATCGGTTGTATGGATTGCTTCAGACCCGAGTCTTGTTCTTATCGATAATGGGGATGCGCATACAGAGTCTTTAAAAAGATCAATTCTGTTTTTGTGATGTTTGGTTGTGAGAGAGATGCATGGATTACTTAAACAACGTGCTAGATTATCTGCTGTTCCATAAGCTACTGTTTAGTGTCATTATCGTCGGTTTTATTTTAATTATCCGCCGCAGTGCACTTGCTCTGATTCGGGGTGATGGTGCGTTTATTACCGAAAAACAGCGCAAGTGGATGTCTCAGACCAAAAATGGTACGTTTGCCGCGCTGTTGATTATCGGGTTCTTCTTGTGGAAAGAAGAGATCAATGAGTTTGCCTTGTCTGTGACTGCCATTGCGGTTGCGATTGTTGTGGCATCAAAAGAGATCATTTTATGTTTTACCGGTTCGATTCAACGGGCAAGCTCTCGCTCTTTTCGTATCGGTGACTGGATTGAAGTCGGTTCGTTATGTGGTGAAGTGATTGAACACAATATGATGGCGACGGTTATTCAAGAGATCGATTTGGGTGGGGGGCTTTACCATTACACCGGCAAAACCGCAACGCTGCCCAATAGTATGTTTTTTACCTACCCGGTGAAAAACCTGAACTTCATGAAGCGCTATGTGTTTCATAATTTTGAAATTGTGGTACGTGATTTTGTGAACTTATATACCTTGTTTCCCCAATTTCGCAAGCGAATCGAAGTCCATTTTGAGCATTTTATTGAAGTCGCGCGTCGTTATAATCAGATGATTGAGAAACATGCCGGGGTGGATTTGCCGGGGGCGGAGCCGATGATTCACATTAGCAGCACCGCGACCGGTGAACAGAAAGTCCATGTAATGATTTTTTGCCCGACTGAGCGGGCTCACGAGCTTGAACAGTTGATTCGGGCTGATTTCATGAGCCTCTACGATGAACAATTTTCCAATCAAGCCGAACCCACTCAGTAACACGATGTATCTGATATCGCCTGATATTACATCTCCAGTTTGTGCGTTTTCCTGACCTGAATCCCTAACCGCTTTGCTAACCGGGTCAAATTGGCCCGGTCCGTTTGGAGTAATCTGCTGGCTTGAGCCCAGTTATAATCTGACTGAACTAACGCTTCTTTCACCAGCTGCCGCTGAAAATCATCGGTTGCCTGTCTGAGTCCGCCACTCATAGCAATGGGAGCGGATGCGGTCACTTCAGGATTGTCCTGCATCTCAGGCGTATTGATAGGCAAACTGTCTAAAACACCGACATCCGTTAATGTAATTGTGGTCAGTGTTTGCTGAGGTTGACGGGCTCTGGCCTTCAACGTCGCTCGATTGATCACATGCTCCATTTCCCGGACATTCCCCGGCCAGTTATATTGAATCAAGTAATCGAGCACATCTTGTGCCAGTTTTAGATGACTTATGCCAAGCTTTCTTCTGGCTTGTTCAAGAAAGTAACCCGCCAGCAGACTGACATCACCTTTGCGTTCTCGGAGCGGAGGGACATGAATCGGATAAACACTGAGACGGTGGTATAAATCTGCCCGAAAGCGACCGGCTTCCACTTCTTGTTTTAAATCACGATTTGTTGCCGCAAGCACTCGGACATCAATGTGCTGCACACGATCCTGACCGACGGGCTGAATCTCATTATTTTGTAATGCTCTAAGCAATTTGCTCTGAGCGGCAAGCGGAAGCTCGCCAATTTCGTCAAGAAAAAGAGTCCCTTCGTGGGCCAGTGCAAATTTGCCGAGTCGGTTTCTGTCGGCACCGGTAAATGCGCCTTTAATGTGACCGAACAACTCGCTTTCAATGAGGTTTTCCGGAATTGCTGCACAGTTGACATAAACCAACGGTTGTCGCTTTCTGGCTGACAGGTGGTGTATCCGTCTGGCCACCAGCTCTTTGCCGACACCGGTTTCACCGAAAATCAGGATATTAAAATCGGATGAAGCGACGACGTCTATCTCATCATGCATTGATTGCATCACACGACTGGTGCCGATGATGTCACTGCGATCTCTTTCCCAGCCTTCTTCATTCAGTTCTTGCAACCGCTGTTGTGTCTGACGGGCTTGTGTTTCTAACTGAGAAAAAGTCAGCGCCATTTTCAGCGTTGATGCAGCAATCGCTGAAAGCACTTCCAAATGGCGTGCCGGGATATGCGTAAACACCCCGGTTTTCAAACTGTCTAAAGTCAGTACACCGAGTAACTTTTCGTCGAAAATCAGCGGTAATCCCATGCAAGAATGAATCGGAACATTACCGTCGTGGTGCAACAGCAACCCATCGAATGGATCGGGAAGTGAACAGTCGGCATCAAACCTGACTGCCTGATGAGCACTGCAAATTTGCTGGAAACGAGGATGCTCTTCAATCATAAAGCGTCGTCCGAGCGTGTCTTTGGTCAAGCCTTGCATCGCCAAAGGAATTAGCGTATCACCTTGGCGGGACATCAGGGCGACACAATCACAGGGGATGACCTTGCGGATCGTTTCCAGTAGGCGGTTGAATCGATTTTCATCGTTGAGACCACTGGCAAGATCGATAGTCATTTCTGCGAGCGTTGACAGGGTTGTAATCGAAAAATTTTGCATAAGATGAAGGCAGTTTTTTATCTATTCTAATTGCTAAATGAGTGGATGAGAAGAGCGAGCCCCGTGAACGGTGAAAGTATGGGTTGTGCTAAGCGAAGAAGACGTTGACTGAGGCGGAATTGAATGACAATCTCATCGCGAGATGTGTGCTGAACGGCTTGAAACCAAAATGTCGAGACAAAAAATTAGCCAGCATACAACGCTGGCTATTTTCTAAATATTCTTGCCTATATGTTTAATTATAGGACTTTAATGTTTTCAGCTTGAGGGCCTTTTTGTCCTTGCGAAATGACAAACTCAACAGCTTGACCTTCAGCTAGGGTACGGAAACCGTCACCTTGAATCGCGCTGAAGTGAGCAAAAACATCGGGACCATTCTCTTGTTGGATGAAACCAAAACCTTTAGTTTCGTTGAACCACTTTACAGTGCCAGTCACTGTGTTAGACATAATATATTCCTGGTAAATCAAAGTAAAACTAAGCCGATACCGGCCATTCTAGCGTGGAAAAGTAGATTGCTATTGCGTACAGAACGACCGGGAATTACAAAAATCCAACAAGACGTTATGGTAAACAAAGAACTGCTTCCTAGCCTTATGTGAGTGTAGAGTAATCTTGAGGCTTGTCAATCAAATATTACGGTTAAACGTCAATGACCCTGATTTTTTTGATCGCTTTAGATTTTACTGAGATTTTCTTTTCATTGTTACATCATTATTTTTAATGAAATCATAAAAAACATTTTTTTACTTCTAACGAATTGACATGTCAATACAATGGCTCACAATACGTTGCTTTTTTATTCACCACCATAAGAGAAGTTTTCAAATGAAAAGAGAAAAGAGAAATCAGATTGCCAATCCGTCTGATGATGTTGAGATTCAACGTGGCACGATTACAGATAATGCGCTGAAAGCGTTGGTTACTAGCCCGGTGTTTAAGATGCGAGTCGAAAAACCGAAGAAAGGGAAGGGAAGCTTCCAACGTAAAGCAAAGCATCAGGTACGGGAGCCCTATTCAAAAGTTGCATTATGTTGCTTTTGAATAGGGTTTCTTCATCACTGTTGGTTGACAGTGCATGGTTAATTCTTTCAATAGACTATATTTCAATAGGCTATAGTTGAAAAAAGGGCAGTGTGGAGGACACGAAACATTGCTCCTGTTTCTGTCGTATTTCACTACCCTTCACATCCGACAAGGGGTTCAACATGGTTGTGACACTCTTTTGGCTGGAAAAATCGATGCTGACACTGGGAATCATTCTGATTGTCATGAGTATGATTCGTTACGGTAAAAGAAGTCAGGATTGGCGAGGCGTTGCTACAATGTTCTTTAAACGTATTCCAATGACGATTGAAGAATATCGTCGTTATCGTTTTGGCGTGGCATTGGTCGTGTTCGCAGTACTACTGCGGATTGTCACTCTGACATTATGGCCGACAGTATAAGTTGTACCATCAGGTCACAAAATGCATAAAAATTTGTCTGTTCTTGAGCACTTTATCGCTTTGTGTCTATAGATGTTGAATTCCCGTATACACTTTTAATAATGAAAGAAAAAGGTAAGGCCGATTATGGCGTTTTCAGTATTAATATGTGATGACTCTGCGTTGGCAAGAAAGCAAATTGCGAGATCATTACCAGCCTTCCTGAATGCCGATGTGCATTTTGCTGTTCACGGCTTAGATGCGTTGGAGCAGCTCAAACAACAGTCGTTTCAGTTGATGTTTTTAGATCTGACCATGCCGGAACTGGATGGTTTCGACACTTTGGAAGCGATGCAAAAGGCGGCTAACCAAACACCGGTGATCGTTGTTTCCGGTGATATTCAGCCCAAAGCGCAAGAACGTGTTCTCGGCCTGGGAGCCAAAGCGTTTATCCAAAAACCGATTGCAACGGATGCGCTGAAAAACGTGCTCAGTGAGCTCGTCGAACCGCCAACGCAACCGACGGTTATCACTCCGGGAAAGGTCGAGTATCCGATCCTGAAGCGGCGTGACATTTATATGGAAGTTGCCAATGTGTCTATCGGGCGGGCTGCGGATGCCTTAGCGCGCTATTTTGATGTATTTGTCGAATTGCCGCTGCCGAATGTCAATATCTTTGAAGTCAGTGAACTGCATATGGCACTGCGGGATCTGGTCGATAATGATCAGGTTTCTGGGGTTTGTCAGGGATTCAGTGGGGAAGGCATTGCCGGTGAAGCATTGGTGCTTTTAAGTGATTCCAGTGTCTCTGAACTGAAGCGATTAATGAATATCCCGGCTGAAAGTGATGATCTCGAAGAGCTTGAACTTCTGATGGATGTGTCCAACATTTTGGTGGGCTCTTTCCTCAACGGTCTTGGTGAACAGGCAGAAATTCGTTTTTTCCAAAGCTCTCCCGTATTACTCGGGCAACATATTCCGATTGAATCCGTGATTCGTTCTACAGCGGGTTCGTTCCAGAAAACGATGACCTTTGAGGTCAGCTATAACATTGAAGGCACGGCTATTCGTTGTGATCTGCTCTTTATGTTTGTCGATGAGTCGCTCCCGCTCTTGGATAATAAACTGGCCTACCTGATGGAGGATATTTAGTCATGAGTCTGCCTGCTGAATTTGAACAGTTCCACTGGATGGTGGATATGGTTCAAAACGTTGATCTCGGACTGATCGTGATTGATAAAAACTATGAAATTCAGGTCTGGAACGGTTTTATGACCCACCATAGTGGCAAACAGCCACACGAAGTGATTGGTCGTCCGTTGTTTGAGGTTTTTCCTGAAATTCCACCAGATTGGTTCAAATTAAAAACGAAACCAGTTTACCATCTTGGTTGTCGTAGTTTTATCACTTGGCAACAACGGCCCTATTTATTCAAATGCCGTAATGTTCGTCCCGTGACGCAACAGTGCGATTTTATGTATCAGAATGTGACTCTTAACCCAATGAGAACACCAACTGGTGAGGTCAATTCGGTTTTTCTGTCGATTCAGGATGCAACCGCAGAGGCGCTGATAGCCCAGCGATGTGAGTGTTAGATTCCCAATTCAAAAGATAAAGAATTCTCCCATGACGATGACGAATGTTTTTTATTCAACCCAACAGGTCCGTATTGGTGAATGCAAAGCGGCGAGTGCCAAAGGGCTGGAAATGTACAGTCTGATGGAACGTGCCGGACAGGCGGTTTTCGCGATTGGGATGGCACAATATCCCAGTTCTGAGCACTGGCTCATCTGTTGTGGTGGTGGTAACAATGGTGGTGATGGCTATATTGTTGCGAGCTTGGCGAAGTCGATCGGATTGTATGTGACGGTCTGGCAAGTCGGTGATCCCGAGATGCTGACCGGTGATGCACGGATGGCCTACGAACATTGGCAAAACCATGGGGGGAATGTCTCAGAACCTCAAGATCGCGTCCCGGATAGTGTCGATGTGGTGATTGATGCCTTACTCGGCACGGGGCTGAGTGGTATGGTTCGGCCGGGAATGCTTTCATTAATTGAAACACTCAATCAAAGTATGAAGCCTGTGATTGCCGTTGATATTCCCTCCGGTTTGTGTGGGGATACCGGTTGTGTTCTTGGCGGCGCGATCGTTGCAAAACATACCGTCAGTTTCATTGGTTTAAAACAGGGGTTAGTGACCGGAAAGGCACGGGAGTATGTCGGAGAACTGCATTTTGCCGGTTTGGGGGTAGAAGATGCTTTCAATCAACAGAATCACCCGGCGGTCACGGCGATTCACACCAAAATGCCGGGTCAGATGTTACCAAAGCGGTTTGCCACTTCACATAAAGGAACGCATGGCAAAGCATTGCTTATTGGCGGCAATGACGGTATGGGTGGTGCCATTATCTTGGCCGCGATGGCGGCAGCCAGATGCGGTGCCGGAATGACCGCAGTCTTATGTCATCCACATAATGTGACGCCTTTATTGATGAGCGCCCCGGAAGTGATGAGTGCTTGCTGGGACAAAGCGCAGGCGATTGAACGCCGACTACAATGGTGTGATGTACTGACCGTTGGGCCGGGGCTGGGACGAGATGAAACCTCTTTTGCCATTTATCAAGCCGTCCAGAATGTTGAAAAACCCAAAGTAGTTGATGCCGATGGTCTGTATTTTTTGATGCAGCAACCAAATCAAGATCCGTTGCGGGTGATCACGCCACATCCGGGCGAAGCCGCACAATTGTTGCAAGTTTCAGTCGAAGAAATTGAAGCGGATCGGTATGCCAGTGTGCAGGCACTGCATCGTCAGTATGGTGGTGTGGTTGTTCTGAAAGGCGCAGGGACCTTGGTGTATGACGGCAAGCAGATCTCAGTCTGTATGGCCGGAAATCCCGGTATGGCGAGCGCGGGTATGGGCGATGTTCTGGCGGGGGTGATTACATCACTGATCGCGCAGGGGCTACCTTTGGTTGATGCCACTCAACTGGGGGTTCTCATTCACAGTATGGCGGCGGATCAAAACTCAGAATCGTATGGTGAGCGGGGACTGCTTGCCAGTGATTTACTCCCTCATTTACGTCAATTAGTGAACCACTGAATTACCTATTGATTCAAAATATCGTCTCATCAAATAAAACGATCGTCATGATCTCACTGTCATACCTAACGATGGTGACGATCGTTGTCAGAAGCGGTAATGGGTTCCCAGCAGGAATACCGGGTTGGTGACAGCATCTTGTTCTTGTTCCTGATAAGAAATCTCAAAATTCAGCTCTAATCCTGATGTGATCCCTGATGGAATGGTTGCCCCAAGCGCGAAATAAGGCGAAATGTTTTTTGCTTCGATACCAGGCAGTGAGGTCTTCGTTGCCGGATCATTCCCCGCTCTTGTTAAACTCAGCCCGCCTTTCGCATATATCCAAGCGATATCGTAAACGGTGTGCTGAATGACTGCACCGCCAAAAATTTCTTGATAATACAAAGTCGGTTGATGAGGAAACTGTGACGACAATGAGGCCATTGGGTCCGGTTGATCCGAATTTTGGGCATAGCCTAAATCAAAACCAATGGTTGATGTCAGATTATAGTTATAGCCGTATTGTGTGACCCAAGCGTCTTCCGAACCCGTGTGTTTGGATTTCGTGATGCCGGCGCTTTGATAAAAATAGTTCGCATCCGGCCCGGCAATCGCTTGAACAGGTATCATACTGAGTAAAAGTAACACTGCAATGGTCAGAGAAATGGTCGATTCCATCCTGCACTCCATGCGATCTCTGAGGTGATTTTATTGATGTTTATTTTTGTGAGGCGGTTATGAGAAAGTCAAAGAGGGAGAAAACCTGCCAGCGTTTTTTAACTGTAGCAAACTTGAATGTCAGATGCTGCGCCGATGATGGAATTTTGTAGGTTTTTACGTAGAGCGCACAAAAGTAAATGTGAATGATGTAATGGTTGGTTTGCGCTGAGCATAGCCAACGAAAGGTGCGGGTGAAACTGGGGATAAATCATTGATTATAGAAATAAAACAGTTGCTGTTTTTACGGTTTTACAGGTATGCAATCTCTCGGATGGTAGCATAAAAAAAAGTACAATATCAGTCTTGCAGGAAATAAAGTGATGCCTATAATGTTGAAAACCGGAGCGTCTGCCAACGCTCCGGTTTTTTTGTGTCCGATAACGAAAGAGACTGGCGTCTGCCAACGTCAAAATCCTCGCACTGCGACATTGAAGCACAAGGTGAATCAATTAAGGAAAAAATAAATGCGTATCGAACAAGAATTAAAATTGGGCTTTAAGGATGTACTGTTTCGGCCGAAACGTTCTACCCTGAAAAGTCGTTCCCAAGTTAATTTAACCCGCGAGTTTACCTTCAAGCATAGTGGGCGTCAATGGCGTGGTGTGCCCGTCATTGCTGCTAATATGGACTCTGTCGGTAGTTTCGGCATGGCTGAGGCTTTGGCGAAATATGATGTGATCACCGCGATCCACAAGCACTATTCGCTACAAGAGTGGCAAACGTTCGTGCAGGCAGCCGATGCTGAGACACGCAAGCATGTCATGGTTTCCACTGGCACATCCGATGCCGATTTTACCAAAATGCAAGCCACGCTCGCTTTGAGTGAAGACTTGATGTTTGTGTGCATCGATATTGCCAACGGCTATTCGGAGCATTTGGTCGAGTTTGTGGCAAGAGTTCGCAGTGCCTTACCTGATAAGGTGATCGTCGCCGGAAACGTGGTTACCGGTGATATGACCGAAGAACTGATTCTTGCCGGTGCAGATATTGTTAAAGTTGGGATTGGCCCCGGTTCGGTCTGTACCACCCGGGTCAAAACCGGTGTCGGCTATCCGCAATTGTCCGCCATTATTGAATGTGCTGATGCTGCCCACGGTTTAGGTGGTCAAATCATCGGTGACGGTGGCTGTACCTGCCCCGGAGATGTCTCAAAAGCGTTTGGTGGCGGTGCTGATTTCGTCATGCTCGGCGGGATGTTGGCCGGACATCATGAATCCGGTGGCGATATTGTGGTGCAAGACGGGGAAAGTTATGTGCAGTTTTACGGTATGTCTTCCAAGAGTGCGATGGATAAATATGCCGGTGGCGTCGCGCAGTACCGAGCCGCTGAAGGCAAAACCGTGTTACTCCCTTACCGGGGCAGTGTCGAAGACACCATTCAGGATATTCTCGGTGGCGTCCGTTCAACCTGTACCTACGTCGGTGCCGCCAACCTGAAAGAACTCACCAAACGCACAACATTTATTCGGGTTCAGGAACAAGAGAATAATATGTTTGGCAAGGAGTCGTAAGCGGAATCATTTACAACCTGTTGAAGTAATTATAATTTGATATTGCCTCTTTACGCTCTATATTTTCGTCAATATACGACATAGGGGAAAGAGGCAAATTATAATGGATAGTATCTTGATTCCATCTTTTGACGTTGTTGAGGTTTTTAATGACGCCTTCATTGTTTCGATCTCAGGTTAAGCGCTTATTTCTATGCAATTACAACTCAGCGCCAGTAATGCGCTAAACAAATGGCTTAAAGCCGATTTACCACGGTTACCGCATGAGCCGGGTCAGCAAGTCGGAGTCAACAAACTGAGCTCCGACCATAATCTCATGAGTTGGCAGGTGCACCTGATCGATAACTACTATCGATCGGCGGAGAAAACCCTGATCGTCTGTGAAGCTAACAGTCGTTTTACCTATTTTATTCCGCTGAATCGAGGATTACTCACTCCCGATGAACTGAGTGAACGGTTAACAATTGAGTGGCAATTTGCCTTTGTCGAAGCTCTGGAAACACACGGTTTGGTTAGCTGTTATGACATTGCTAGGATGCTGTCAGCGTTAAATGACATGGCGTTCAAACCGCACTGGATAAAAAATACCGATCTCAGTATTAACGGCCACATCTCGGATGCGGCACAGTGGGTGACTCAAACATTAGAAGACCGAAACCTCGACCGCTTAAGCCAACCACTGGCGTTTGAGATCGCCACTTACATCAATTCCCAAACCAAAAGCATCAAAGTGAACCACCAGAAACAGCGCTTTGTTCCCATCGAGCGACTGCTCGCTTATGTTCAAGAAATCACGCTACCAAACGCCACAAGCAATGATCAAAGTGACGCCATGAGTAACGTCATTCCGTTGAGACGCTAGTCGCACTTTCAAGAGAATCACTCAAATTACACCGATGGCCGAGATGAACAAACGGTTGTCGTGATTGATGGTGGCTTTCAAACCGACACACCTTTGCCCGAAGGTGTGTCTCATCAAATATTTCCCTCTCCAAGTCTCAAGACAAATAACGCTTCACTGATTTCATTAGTTTTTGAAATGATGAGCAGTCTAAATGCGATGACTGCGGGCAAGTTGCCACATGCTTAAGGCTATCTCGCACAATTTTCAGGCGTTTGATCTGAATATCAATTTCTACCGCTTTTTGCATGAGCAAATTCCGGTCAATCGCCAAATCATCCGCAGTGTCAAACATTGTGGAGATTTCATTGAGTGATAATCCGGCCATCCGTCCGAGTGAAATAATATTCAATTGATTTAAAACTTTCGGGGCATATTGTCGCCTCAATCCTTTCCTGCCATTGGACCGGATCAGTCCGATTTTTTCGTAATATCTTAGCGTTGAGGGGGTTAATCCCGATTCTCGAGACACGTCAGCAATATCCATAAAATACCCTATTGACTTAAAGTCAACTTTAAGTTGTATGGTGTCTGCCAATATAACAAGCCTTAATAAAAGTACAACGTGTGAGGAGCATGAGAATGGAAACGTCAATGGGGTTACAAGTGATATTAGTTGGCATCGGTGCCACGTTCATCATGGATGTCTGGGGTTGGTTACAAAAAAATATATTTAATAGTCCACCACTGAATTATGCACTGATCGCTCGTTGGCTGGCATTCATGCCTAAAGGACAGTTGGTACATCGACCCATTATGGCGACGCCATCGATTCGGGGAGAAAAGCCGCTAGGTTGGGTGCTGCATTACTTGATAGGGATTGTTTTTGCATTGACTCATGTTTTCATTTGGGGAGAAGCATGGCTGGCTGAGCCGAGTGTGATTCCTGCGATATTCACTGGCATTGTCACGCTGGTATTCCCTTTTTGCATCATTCAGCCTTGTCTTGGTTTCGGGGTCGCTGCCAGTCAAACCCCAAGGCCTTGGAAAGCACGGTGGTTAAGTTTCTTAGCACACAGTGCTTATGGTATCGGCTTATTCGGGAGCGCTTTAAGTCTTCACATATGTAGCGTAATCCTGTGATTGAATCAATGCCGATAACTCAAACACCGCAGACTTGCTTCGTTTGCTATCGGTTGGGCGAGCCGCATTTTCACTTGCAGGCCTTTTCTTCAACTCAGCTTGTTTCAGCATATACTCTCCGACTAAAACCGTCACAATCACGCCACTCAACACCGGTGCGCTGTAACGCCAGTTGACACTGAAATCAATGAGCTCAGGGAACATGAACAGGACCAATGCTTGTACAATCACCAGATAACAGACGGTGGTCAGGGTGGACTGTACAAGCATATTTCCGGGGATTTTGAAGGCGCGTGGTGTTGCCAAGTCGCTGAACCAACGAGGTCTACCGCGCTCGTTCTGCTTACTTTGCTTCCACTCGTTTATCGCTTCTTCATCAATCAAGAAGGACAGAGTGCACCAAATATTCACTTTCGCCATAATGAGGTCTGTAGCATCAATGGCTAGGTGCTGTATTGCGCCTCTGTTTTTTGCCTTAAATGAGACCTTAACTTGCTTAGCTCTTCGACTGATACTGGTGTAGTGTGGGCAGATGAAGGGGATGCATGTGTTTGAACTGTGTGAGGGAAATAGTGGATTAACCGCAAGCTGCCGAAACTTTGCGCCTTTATTTGATATTCCCGAAGAATCAACAACGGGAAGTGCGAATGGTGCCCTTGCATGTTATATCGTGGCTAATAAATAACCACGATTTGTGCATTATTAACTAAGTTTAAATATCAATTCATCCACATTATATACTTTCGCCGTACTTGTTATGATATTTAAAGCTGACGCATCTTTTTCTTTGCAAATAGAACATACCGCATCTTCTAAAACTATGACATCATAATCTTCATCGTGAGCGTTAAGTGCCGTTGCTAGAACAACAAATTCAGTGGATACGCCACATAGTATCAAAGTATCAACATTTAATTTTCTAAGTATTAGTGACAGGTTAGTTTGATAAAATGGATTAACTCTATTTTTATTAACAACTAATTCACCCTCCTTAGGTTTCAATTCTTTAACTATTTCTGTTGACCATGTATCAAAATTTAAAATGCTATTATCCCTAACCATTTTAAATACTTCAGAACCCGTAGGACATGTAATGTAATTATTATCAAAACCAACTTTAACATGAATGATTGGTATGTTTATTTCTCTTGAAAAATTTAAAATTCTTTCAGCATTTTTAATTATATTTTTTTCTTTAGCTTCGTCAGCATATCCTAATTCTCCAAATTTTCCATCTTTATGGATTATTTCATTTAAAAAATCCAACATTAATAGAGCACATTTCATGCATAAATTCCTTTTTAAGTTAATTGGTCAATAATATCTGTAGAAATTGCTTCTGCATCTTGAATAAAATCTGTCCAGAATCCTGGACGACTACTACCTGCAGACATAAACCAACGCGTATGTTCGCAGGGAATACCTAAGAGATATAAGTTCTTAGCAGGTTTTCCATTCACATCAATTGGATGGTATGGTGCAGTAGTAATAGATATACCGTCAGTGACCAATTCTTTATCGTAATCTCTAATAACAAAAGGAGACAATATGTTATTCTTCTTCATGTTATTTAATAAAATAGATGTTTCTCTCTGAAAATTATTACTTGGCAATCGCGAATCGATTAAAGTTGAAACGTATATATCGCTATTTTCTACTTCATGTGAGCATAATTTGAAAAGTGATTTTTCCTCATCAGCTTTAATTGAAATATTTGGACCAACAATAGTTAATATTCCCTTTTTAATTAGAGCCATAATTTGTTCTGTACGGAATCTTGGTGGCCCTGCAGAAAGCAACATGCTGATTGGAGAATATTTTTGACGAAAATCTAAATAATATGAATCAGGAGTGAGCTGGCCAAAATCAACTACTGCTCTAACTTGTGGTCTAATATCTCTTAGGGTATCCAATGCAGCTTTAAGTGGATCGTCGATATTACCATTACATGCATGATTATAATCATTTTCTAAAACATCGTATAAATTATTGGTAAAATCATCTATAGATGTAAATTTCTTTCCATCAAATGGATGTGATAATTTAAATAAATCTAATTTTGGTATATCAGCACCAAAATTAATTGCAATATCTGGTATGGAAATTAATTCATCATCTTTTAAATTGCGTAATACACTGATGAATTCTTTTTCAGCAACTAAACCATATGTATTTCTTATATATGTAGCGTAATATATTAAATTTAGTTCACCCATAATTAAAGGCATGATCTCATCATTAAATGATACCTTTTTATTTTTTGTTAAATTTACAATTTTTTCATTAGTAAAGAATAATGGATTATAGATATGATTTGGGTCTTTTTGATTTTTACCTCTTCCTGGTATAGGTAAACTACTTCTAGATCCAGCAAATATTTTTGGTTCTCTACCACTTGGTACATAGTTTAAACAATTGTTCTGATCATAAACAAATTTACCTCCACGGCCTTCTGTAAATTCCATTACAATGTCTAAAAAGGACAAACCGAGACCAATTACGCCAACTTGCTCATTATATTTGATTTTATCAAGATTCATATCTGCTACGGAGTCACCAGGAATCCATGTACAGTTAGTGTGTTCATTTACAAAACTTTGATAAGAATCTTCTGTTTGTGTTGGTTGATTGTGACTATGTCCAGTTGCAATAACTACACGGTCCACTGATAGAGTTTTAGAATTTGAGTCAATTAACTTAACCTCATTTGTTTCGAGAACCATATCAACTATTTCTCTTTCTTCTTGAATTAAATGATGATTAGGATGTAAATGATTCTTAATAGAATGGAGTACGAATTTCATATACTCACCATATAAATACCGAGGAGCATAAATATTTTCTCCTTTGTATTCTTTTTCACCTGAACCTGATGGATGAAAATGTTTCCACCAAGTTGCAAGAGATGGTCCTGAACCAGGTTTAGCATTTAATACATCACCTAGACCAGAAAATGCGGAAACTTCATCGGCAACAGTATTCATTATAAAAGAATGACACTGATTTTCTTTCCATATTCTTCCAGTATCTAAATCTGATTTATCGAGATAATAGATATCAACTAGTTTATCTTGAAATGAGGATAATTTAAAAGATAAGCGTTCCAGTACCGATAAACCTCTCGGACCGTTTCCAATAATGGCAATTTTATACGAATTCATACAATTTCCACTTTATTTAAATATTCAAGTTGTAATCGTTCAATTGATTTATTAATACGATTAGCTGCTACTTCTAATTGCTCCATTGAACTAGAAAAAGATAATCTAATATAACTATCCCCTTGTGGACAAAAAGCGATACCTGGTGTTACAGCGACACCCGCATTTTCTAGAAACCAATTTGCAACTTGGGTACCATTACCAATATTTAGTCCTGAAATATCGGCATAAATGTAAAGTGCACTATCCGGCATTAGACAGGTAATACCATCAATTTTTGATAGATTTTTATAGAGAAAATTACGTCTTTTTTGATACTCTAAAACCATATCTATTTGGCAGTTTTGATCACCTATTAGCGCCATTAAACCACCAGACTGGACAAAGGACCCTGCACACCCGACTGAGTGTTGTTGTACTTTAAGCATTTCATTTATTATGGGGGCATGAGCGCAGACGTATCCTAGTCTCCAACCAGTCATTGCCCAAGCTTTTGAAAACCCATTAATTGTTATTGTACGTTCCTTCATCTGTGGCATAGATGCAAGACTTGTGTGAGTATTGCCATCAAAAATCACTTTTTCATAAATTTCATCCATGATTACAAAGATATCGTGATCTATAGAAAACTGCCTTAGCATCTCTAGTTCTGATTTATTTAGTATTCTTCCTGTAGGATTGTTTGGATTATTAATTAAAATAGCTTTCGTTTTACTAGTTACTTTTTCTTCGAGTAAAGATCTTGATAGTTCGAAGTTATAACTATTATGCATTGGTACTAATACAGGTGTTGCATTTGCTAGCTCAGCCATGGCTTTATAACTGACCCAGCTAGGAGTTGGTATAATAATCTCATCTCCCGGATCTAATATTGTCATAAGAGTAATGTATAATGCATGTTTGGCTGATGGTGTAATTATTAAATTTTCATCAGGAAAGCTTTCTATTTTTTTTGAGTTAGTCAAATAGTTAGAAACAGCCTTTAATAAGCTAGGATTACCACGGCTTGGAGTATAATGCGTATTTCCATCATGTAATGAAGTTATAGCAAAACTAGTTATATGTTTTGGTGTTTTAAAGCTAGGCTCACCACCACCTAAATCGATAATATCTTTACCTTGACTTTTTAATTCCCTGACTTTATCTAAAATAGAATATGTAGGTGATAGAGAAACATTTTTCACTCTTTGTGATACTTTAAGCATTCTGGATATCCTTATCGTTTAATCGTCTACTAATCCACGGAAATTATTTTTCCAATATGAAGAAAATTTATCTGCAGTTTCATCGTTTCGGAATGCATAAGTTTTTAGTAACCATCTAGTTGCAGCTTTTTCTGCATCACTGATATCGATACGTTCTCTTGAATGCAAACCATCCTGATTTGCAAAACAAAATAAATCACCAGTGAGAATTCTATGACGGAATTTAGTTGTTTTAGGTAAGGATTGCATGAATGCTATGAAGGCATCTTTTGCAATCTGTGGAGCGTCAGGTGAAACATTCGTCAAAGTTTCGATATAGCGAATGCTGCTCTCATTCTCGATAATAGGATGATCAAATGATTCAATCTGATTTTTATTCGATTCTTGGGAAAAAATATCGAATTTTGTTTTAAACCAAGGCTTTCTAAGAATTTCCTGTTCAGAATCAGTAAGATTTTTAAGAATATCTATACCGTCCATGTATCCGGTGTAGATTAATTCGTCTTCAGGAGAAATCATTCCTAGCAACGATACGTAGTCGGCACGAACTTCATGTGCGGTTCGATCATTATGATATACTAATTCGCTATCGCTATACCCCGTCAGCTTTCCACTATATTTTTTAATTGCAATAACATCCGTGAAAAATGATCCTTTATTACGGCTACCGTATGCAAGAAGAGGAGTTTTAGTAATAACTGAGAAGGTTTCTAATAGTGCCTCTCCGACAAAAGTGTTCTTTTTGGTAAATTTGTCATTAACTGGATCTTCAGGATCAAGATCAGGAAGATTATCATCTATTGGACAATTGCGAATAGTATGTATATTAGATATTTTATTCTTTCTTTCTTCTCGTATCTGTTCACATACTTTTCTAAAAAAGTGAGGGACTTTATCTTCTAAGTATAATTTTTCAATATTTCTATGAAAATTAACATAATCTTTGTATGGATTAATTTCAATTGATGATAAGAAATTTTTTAGCTCTGAATTTTCATTTTCTGACAATACATATATAGGTTTCATGATAATCCTTATTATTAATATTATCTCTATTTAATTTGGTATAGTTTATAGTTTATTGTTTATTGATGTTTATTTTTGAGATCTTTAAATGAAATGATGTATCCTGCGATAGCACTAGAAACTACAGTTTCTGGATTTGACAACCAAACTTTCCCAGGTCCCGATCGTCCAGGAAAATTACGATTAATTGCACTAATGGTAACTTGATTCGATGATGTAGAAGATCCTGGACCACAGTTAGCACAAGCTCCACAACCTGGCATAAGAAGAATAACATTCATCTTGTTGAAAGTACTTAGATACCCGCGTTCAGAACAATATCTATAGACGTCCATAGTTCCAAATTGCAAATAAAGTTTTGTATTATTTGATATACTAAGTCCATTAGAATCGGCCCACTTGAGCACTTGAAAATATGAGTCAAAATCACTTCGTTTTCCTGCTGTACAAGAACCTCCATATGCTATATCAACTTCTACTTTCTTATTCAATTTACTTATCTGAATTCCGTTTCCAGGATCACCTGGCTCTGCGAGCATTGGTTCTATATCATCGCAGCAAATGTTAATAATTTTACTATATTGGGCATCGATATCGCTCTTCATCCAGTTTTGAATTTCAAAGTTGACGCCTCTTCTTTCTTTTAAAAATGCTACTGTTTTTTCGTCTGGAGCAACTAAGCCTGAGACACCACCTAATTCTGCAACCATATTGGTTAATGTGGTTCGTTCATCAATGTTTAGTTCTTCTACTACGCTTCCACAGAATTCAAAGATCTTTCCTATTCCGTCTCCACGTTTAATTTCTTCTTTTGATAAAAGTGCTAATATTAAGTCTTTTGCACTACATTCTGTCGATAGGGTCCCACTAAATTCAACCTTAATTGATGTTGGTATATGAGGTAGTCTAAATAACCCAGTAACCATACTATTTGATAACTCGGTACTACCAACACCTATCGCTAGACATCCTAGTGCTCCGCAATGCGGTGTGTGAGAGTCTGTGCCAATAATTAGTTGTCCTGGCAAAGCGTAATTCTCTGCCATTATTGCATGAGATATTCCTTCTGAACCATCTGTATCACTATTATATTTATGAGATTTTAAATTCCATTGATTCGTGAATTTTCTGTGTTCATTAACTAAATTTTTTAGATCTGGAATCAAATTTTCCTTTATATGCTCCTGGCTTTGAGACATATAAGGAAGGTGATCCTCAAATGTAATTATTGACTCTGGTTCAAATAATTTTAGTTCTTCTCCATAGGTTTCATTAAGCATGAATCCACACATTGCTGTATAATATTCATGTATAAATCTCCAGTCTGAGGAAAGATACCATTCATTATTGTTAGATAATTTAACTGAAAAATAATGCTTTTCAATGATTTTTTCAGACAAAGTTTTAGGTTTGTCAATCTGATTTATCGAAATTATGTCTTTTTTATGATTATTAGTTAAATTTTTCTTCCAATATGGGAGAAGGCCACCAGATTTAATAATGTTTTGAGTTTCAATGTTTCTCTCTGCTATAATTTCATTTAAATCTATTGGTTTATTATTCAATATATCATCTATTAAATTCAAATTAGTAGATGTTATTAATCCTATATTATCAGCATTTTGTCTATAAATACGTTCAAAGCTTTCTGCTATGATTAGTTTAACGCCTGATGCCTTTTCTGCTAAAGGACTATGTTCTCTGGACGAACCTTTACCATAACGTTTACCTGCTATGACGACATTGATATCGGAATTTATGATATCTCCTTTTTTGATAGGATTAGTTTGCCGGCATTCCAATCCTGTCCAGACAAAATTACCAAGTCTATTATCATAAAAAGCTAATGCTGGTATTGGAGTGATTTCATCAGTTGAAATGTTATCTCTAAGATCTCTTAGAATATTTAGAGGTACTGTTTCACCTGATAATTGTTTTTTTATAGCATTTGGGTCATTAGTTAAAAATAATGGATTTGCAATTAGCATAATTAAGCCTTTTCAACTTGAGATATAACATTGCCACCCCATACTGCATAGATTAAAGCTCCTTTAGGGCTTTGCCAGCTATGTTCACTATCTTCTGTATAACAGACTAAATCTCCTTTTTTATACTTACCATTATCATCTTCAAACTCACCATCTAAAATTAGAAAGGTTTCATTACCTGTGTGCAAATGATTTTTTGCTGATGATCCAGGTGCACAATATACAAGTGAAATACGTTGTTCTTTTTCGTTGTTAACATATATGTCATAGATCTTTGAACCAGATCTATTCAAAGTTTCATGCTTTTCCCAGTTAATCTCTTTACGTAATTTTTCGACATCAAACAAATTTAATATTTGTGGTGTTAATTTACTCATGATCAAAGTTCCATATTTATTTTATTAAGAATGTAAATTATTTATGAATGTAGGATGATGTTCTATCTTATATGTTTTAAAGAGTTGTTTTTATGTTTTTTAATTTACTAAGTTTTGATGTTGATTTAGGGAAACATATATAGGCATAAATTGAACAAATTATCGATACAATCCAAACTTCGGTCCAAGAATAATGGATAGTTAAATATGGAACTACTAGTGGTGTTAGGAACAGTACAATGAATACAACAGAATTTCCCATAGCTAGTGCAGTAGCAACATATTTGCTACCAGCCATTGAAGCCAATTCAGTATATGCAACGCCATGCCATGCGGATACCAAAACTCCTGACAAGATAAATAATAAAATCAATACGATAGAGAATATTGTAGTCCCTTCATCTACAAGCCTTGGAAGCAAGGTGTTAGAAAGCGCCAACATTATAAATGCAACCGTACTTAATATTGCACAAGATTTTAAATAGATTTTTCTGTTCTTATTTCTATCAGTCCATCGTCCACTCCATATTCTTATAATCATTGCTCCAACTTGAATTATGGCTAGGCTAATTGATGAAACATAAACACTTACATGACCAAAGTCGTGCAAAAATACTGCGCCAAATGTTAATAGCACAAATTGAGGAGCGCATAGAATTCCTATTGCAGTTACTATCTTCCACATTTCAAATCTTTTCAGAGGAGAAGATATAACTTCATTGTTAACTGATTTTTTGTCAGAAATTTCACCTTTAGTAATATTTGGTTCATGTAGCCATAGCCAAGTAAAAAAAGCACATACGAATAAGACAATACCAGCGAAACTATAAAGTACCTTGAACCCAAAGTGTAATGCGATATATGGAAATAATAGGGCCCCTAAACCATACCCCATAGGTACTGCAGTTTGACGGATGCTCATTGCAAACCCTCTTTCTGCATCCGTAAACCACGACATAATTGCGCGACCGCTAGAACCATTGACACTACTACCAATCAAACCCATAGCTAGTACGAACAAAGTTAGTGAAAAAACCGAGGGTATATAGGTTGGACTAGGTACCGCAAAAAAGGACATTAGTAGAGCTATGATGGCGGTTCCAGAAAGCCCTGTTAGTAATACCGGTCTATCTCCCCACTTGTCCGTCACCATTCCCCATGGTAATTCGCTCAGTGCAACCCCCAATCCCATCATGCTGAAAATGAATCCTAAAGTTGAATTCGTTAACATATAGCTTGAGCGTAGCAAGACTCCTGCCGCAGGAAGTCCACCAATTATCATGGAAAAACTAGCATTTGCTACGACACCTATACCTAGCACTTTCCATCTATGTTTAGGAAAAGTATTTACTGTTTCCGATTTTTCTTTCATAAGACGTCCTTTATATAATAGATATGCAATTTTTCTAAAAGCTGATAACATCAACCTTGTTGTAATATTTGGGATTTTACTTTTAGGTAAGAAAAATAAAATCAAAACTATTTTGATTAATACTTTTGATTTTTTTAATTAAATGAGAAAGACGGATGAGAAGTTTAGATTTAGATTCATTGAGATGTTTCGTGTTAGGAATTGAGCTTGGTAGCTTTGCTAAAGCTGCCAGTAGGCTTAATCGTTCAGCCGCCGCCGCCAGCGCTCAATTAAAAAAATTAGAACAACAGTGTGGAGCACAACTTACCATTAAAAATGGACGGCATTTAAGACCAACCCAAGAGGGCGAAGTCATCCTAGGATATGCCAGGAGAATGATACAACTAAATGATGAAGTTATATCAAAATTAAAAGACACACGTCTATCTGGCTGTATATCATGTGGTCTGCATGAAGATTTTAGCGATATCTTACTACCTAAATTACTTAACCAAGTGTCTAAAGATTCTCCTCAACTAGAAATACAGGCCATTGTAGGTAGACACAGTCAACTACTGGAAAGCATTGAATCTGGAGAATTGGATTTTGCTCTAGGGTGGGAAAATAGTGAAATTCATCCTTATAGCGAATCATTGGGAAATCTAAATTTACACTGGTATGGTCCAGCTGATTCCAGTATGAGAGAGAGATTATCTCAAATGCGTCCACTACCCTTAGTCATGTTCGCAAATGGATGCTCGATTAGAACTCAAGCGACTGAGGCTTTAGATCATACAGGGATCCCCTGGAATGTAAATTTTGTTGGTCACAATTTAAAGAGTTTATGGCAGGCGGTAGAGGCCGGACTCGGCTTAACAGTTCGATCTTCTTTTGACATTCCACAAAACATTGCTCGTATAAACAACCTACCTAAACCTGGAAGTTTAAAAATATGCATAAATCGAAGTCAACGTACATTAAATAATGAAAAACAAACTTTATATAATTATTTAAAAAATAAATTGTTGCAACACATTGAGTTAATATCTTAAGTCGTCATATCAAAAGAGGAGTTGGAAAACTCCTTTTTTTACACGTACGATGGGCGGCTGACATTCTTCGCTTGGGTCGCTTGCTCCGCAGATTTAAGCCTTCTTCACGATAGATCCTCAGTACTTTCTTGTGGTTGAATCGCCAGCCCTTTTATTGAACGATAACAGTACACCGACAGACTCATTTTAATCAGACGACAATACCAAACACCAAATTAAGAAAAATGCCCCATTTTTGTGGGTATCCGGTTATTTTTAAAGTACCGAAAAATGAGAGACAAAATAATGAAAAAGTATTTACTAAGTATGATGTTTATCGCGATGCCGGCAATCGGAGCTTTAGAAAAGTCAGGTACAACCGAAGTCGACTCTGTATTTTCATACACTGTATTTGGAAGCGGTGATCTTACTTTTAACATTAAAGACAGACTAGGAAAATGCGAAGGAGGCTTTTGGTTTAATAAGAACGATCCCGGTTATGAAGCGAACATCAGCACCTTGCTATCTGCGTTTCATGTCAACGCAAAAGTTAAAGTGCAGGGACATTCTGAACAAAGATGGACAGGCTCACACAGCAATTATTGTCACCTCTACTTGATCCGCCTAGTAAAATAAAGGTTATCGTCTTTAGCAGGTATAACAAATTGCTAAAGACGGACAGCCAACGCTTGGCGAATTTACTTCAAAATACGTTTCGTGTTTATGGTGGTCTGTTTAACGATGGTATGTTGGCAGCCACTAGCACGGCGTCACAATAGGAGTACATAAAAATGCGTCCTAAAGAAATTCTTACTAAATTTGTGGAAGCCTTCAATAAAGCAGATATAGATACGCTTGCAAATCTATACAGTGAAGATGCTATAAACCATCAAGTAGCGGAACAACCTGTTGAAGGCCGTGAAGCAATCAAACAAATGTTTGTTGAAGAATTTTCTCAAGCAGACATGACCTGTATTGTTGAAAATATATTTGAAGATGGCGATTGGGCCATAATGGAATGGCGCGATCCATTGGGTCTTAGGGGGTGTGGTTTTTTCAAAATTGTTAATTCTAAAATAGTGTTTCAACGAGGGTATTGGGACAAACTTTCCTTTCTTCGCCAACAGGGTTTACCCATACCCAAAAATTGAATTATAACATGTCGTTGCAGCGGACTTCCGGGGCGAGGCCCTGAACTCCAACGTTAGCACTCAAGACGGCGTAAGATCTTCACACTGTTCTCTATTACTTCAGAACTTGCGCCTGTCATATAAGCTGTTGTGATTGCCCCTTCTTTTAGTAAACATATCGCATTGAGCAAATCTTCTGAATCCTCACTTAGCTTGCTTTGTATTAACTGGCGTACTTGTGCTTTGTGGAAGCTACAATAGCTAGATATTTCACTTTTAGCGTCATGGAATTCCGCAGAAGTGTTTATAAAGAAACATCCGTTAAAATGGCCTAGTTCAGGCTCATCACCGTCAAACCAACCCTTTAAAGAATGAAATAGTGTGTCAATCAACTCACTATTATTGGTTGTGTTTTCAAGTTTAGCTTCTAACCATTGCATAAAGGTAAGGTGTCTTTTCTCTAAAGCCCTGAGTACCAAATCTTCTTTGCTGTTGAAGTGGCTGTATAGCGTCTTCTTCGCCACACCAGAAACCTTGATTACTTCATTAATTCCAATGGAATTAATACCGTGTCGATAAAAAAGTTCTAATGCTGTACTTAATAGTAAGTCTCGTTTCTTACTCATAAAGACACCTCAAAGTCGGTTTTGCGTATATTGACAAAGGTAGACCGATCTGTCTACAATCAAAAGTAGACAGATTGTTCTACTTTTAATCGTGAGGTTTATATGAATCATTATGTGTCTGCTTTAGTAGCAGGAGTTGGGGCTTCAATTACTCTTGGTCTTCTCTTGATGGTAGAAGCTAATGTGGAAAGTGCAGCTTTGGTAATGGCTCCATTTGGGGCAACAGCAGTGCTAGTTTTTGGTTTGCCACAGAGCCCACTTGCTCAACCCAAAAATGTAATTTTTGGTCATTTGGTCACAGCCAGTATTGGTATAGTGTTTTCCCAGTATGTAGGTGTAACACCGATGAGTTTGGCTGTTGCGACAGGGTTAGGTATTACATGTATGTTGGTATCTAAAACAACGCATCCACCGGCAGGAGCGAATCCAATTCTAATTATGTTGGCAGGCCATGGTTGGTCATTCTTAGTTACGCCTGTCTTGATTGGCTCTGTCGTGATAGTTTTGATGAGTAAAGGTCTTCAAAAAGCTCAACAATACAGTTTAAAATCAGAGTTCTAACAAGCTCCTCAAGAGGGATTCGCAACATCCGGCATTTTTGGTATGCGGTTGGTTTTGGTAGCTACGGCGTTATGTGTTCGGAGGAAATATGGCACTTTTAGTTATTGCTGTTCCTGAGTTTTCAGGTGATGACTATGATTTAATTCAGTCTTTTAGGGCTGAGAACGATGTTCTATTTTATCACGTAGTAGAACCGCATTTTACGCTGGTGTTCCCCGTTTTTAATGTTTCAATCGAGGCATTTAAACGAGAGGTTATTGAAAAAAGTAGAAGCTTTCTACCTTTTGACTTCAAGATTAGGTGCGCGACTATCAATAAGGATGCGTTCAATAATTATCATCATGCTTTTCTTGTTCCGGATGAGGGGTTCAGTCATCTAATCAAATTGCATGATTCTCTATACAGCGGGCTATTGGCAGACAATCTAAGATTAGATATCGACTTTATACCCCATGTTGGTGTAGGGAATGATGAGAGTTCCAGGGAGTGTCAAGGCATGGTGCAGTTCTGGAATAATCAAGACTTTTGTATTAGCGGTAGAATTTCTAAGTTGCAGGTAGTTGAATTTGACTTTGACACAAATATACTGAGAAAGTTAGAGGAAATCCCTTTAGAACGCCCATACAAGATAAGTGGACTCCCGCACTCATGATTAACCTAAAGGTGTGACTTGTCCTAACATAGGTTGTCACTAGGAGATGAACGCCGGATGTATTTCATCGGGCGTTTTGTATTTTAATGCCATATTGGGGCCATCTCTAAGGGCGACGTTAGACACACTCAGCCTTCACAGCGTTTAATACCAAAAGGTTGTGAATGGCTAGAACTCGCTACAGCTTTGAATTGAATCGCATTTTAATCAGCAATATGCGCAAAATGAGAGTTGGTGGTGTTCTTTGTCAGCCCCTTCTTTTATGCTAACGCCATTCATCTACCACCAACCCTATGCCGCGATTATGAAAACAGCACTTGACCATCTGCCCGAATATAAACAGCGTGAGCTGGCGACGATCTCAACTATTCTGCGCGACACGTTAGACGATTATCTGCAAGGTAAAGTGGGGAGTAAGAGTGAATTCCGTGTTCTGAAAATCATCCTGTTTGGCAGCCATGCTAAGGGGAATTGGGTCAAGGATCCGGTTAATGGTTATATCAGTGACTACGATATTCTGGTGATTGTGAATAAAGCAGCAATGGTTGAGGAAGATGTCGTCTGGCAACGTGCCAAAGAGCAGATTGACCGTAAAGTCACCTCTGCTCCGCTGGGTTTGATTGTGCATGATTTAAACGAAGTGAATAATCGACTGCAACAGGGGCATTATTTTTTTCGGGATATTCGCGAAGAAGGGATTGAGCTGTTTGCCGCCACACCGAAACCACTGGCAGAGCCGGGTGATTTAACCGAGGCAGAAAAACGGGAAATCGCCCGTAAGCATTATGAGCAGTGGTTTGAGAGTGCAGAGCAATTTTTTGTCTCCTATGAAGATGATATCAAACGGCAATGGTTAAAGAAGTCTGCTTTTATGCTTCATCAATCTGCCGAACGTTTTTTGGCTTGCGCCCTACTCACCTGCACTAACTATCTGCCCAAATCTCACGATATTGAAAAGCTGGGTAAACTTTGTTCACAAATCGATCCTGATTTTGCGACGATTTTCCCGCTCGACAGCAAATTACACCGTCGCAGTTTCCGCCGCCTACAACGGGCTTATATCGAAGCGCGTTACTCTGAACATTACGAAGTCACTGAAGAAGAGCTTAATTATCTGGCAGGTGAAGTGCAGCGTTTGCAGGAGTTAACGGAGCGGGTTTGTCGGGATAAGATTGGGGATTGAGCGCCCCTGAGCGCTGTATTTTAACTTTGATTTACCCAGCCATTGGCACCGAATTTTGACGCACAATTACGTTTTTCGATTTCAGAGGCATTGGTGTCTTGTGCGCCAGTTACTCTTGCCAAGATGCAAGAGTAACCAGAAGATCTTTTTTGTTTGACGGCGTCGCACGTTGTCCAGAACCAGCTTTTACGGGCGTCCTGCCCGGAAAAGCCTAACCATTCATCCGTGAATGGTTTTCTTTGTTGAGTGGTTGATTTGAATTGGGTGAAACATAGCAAAAAGCCAATTTGGTCACAGGACTCAGGGTGAAAAATCAGGACGATTTTTCAGGATTGCTTGAGCAGGAGCGAATCAATCCGACCCTGATAACGCGTACTGAACCCAAAAAAGATGCTTTTGGTTCCTTTTGCATCCATCAAAAGGAACTGGGGCGCAGTCGAAAATGCTAATGAAATCAATGAATGTGATTGCGTCCCAAACCTCTGCACAAAAGTTTTATTTGCCTAGCCTCCGGCTCCCAAATTTGACGCACAATTCAGTTTCTCGATTTCAGTAACATCGGTGCTCCGTGCGCCAGTTCATCTTTCAGAGATGAAAGACGAACCAGAAAATCTTTTTTTGTTTGACGGCGTCGCATGTTGTCCAGAACCCGCTTTTATGGGCGTCCTGCCCGGAAAAGCCTAACCATTCATCCGTGAATGGTTTTCTTGGTTGGGTGGTTGATTTGAATTGAGTGAAACATAGCAAAAAGCCAATTTGGTCGATGCTCTCAGGGTAAAAATTCAAGGATGAATTTTTAGCAATTTCCTAACAAAAGAGCTGAGCAGGAGCGAATAAAATGCCAAAAAAGTAACTTTTACTTTTAGTAACACCAGAAGTAACAACAACCAAAATTAAATTATAAAAAAACCTATAAAACAATGAATTAAAAGTAAAATTCAGATTACGGAAGTCCGAGAAAAAATCACAGTAACTATCATCTGGTGTTCCACTATCCACTACATTATAGCAACCCAACTCTTTCTGAACGCTGCTAGAAGCATGTTTTACAACTGTATAAATGTCCAGATAAGGTTGTCTTCCTTTTGATGCTATTCCCACCTTCCCATTAATGTATTCACGCTTTATTCACTCTGGCCACTCTACATTTTCTGCACGTTCACAACATTAGGAATTATTAAGTGTCAACGAATAGTGCATACAACAAGCCTGGAAACAAAGGGCTGATAAGAATTGTTAAAGCCATTGGATATTCTTTTAAAGGATTAAAGTCCGCATTTTTCTACGAATCAGCCTTCCGGCAAGAAATCGCCATCACTCTATTACTGACACCTGTCTTGCTCTTGTCAGAAACGTCTTTCGTCGAGAAAGTCATTCTCGCCGGGACACTGGTTAATCTGCTTGTCGTTGAACTGATTAACTCAGCGATTGAAGCTACCGTGGATAGAATCGGCTCAGATTTTAATGAGTTGAGTGGTCGGGCAAAAGACATTGGCTCAGCCGCAGTATTTCTTTCCCTTTGCTTCGCATCAATAACCTGGATAGGGATACTACTATAATGATTCGCTTTAACGCTCTTAAGGAACTGCGTTTCCAATGCAGTAGTACGACATTCATCGTAGTGCTCGCTTTGTACTTTGGCTTTGTTCTCAACATCCCTTTAACGACAAAATTCATAGCACTCGCTTCAGAAAAGAGTAGTGGTTTATTTGCTTATTCCAGTCCTCTCCTATTGAGCGCAGCATTTGTAATCATATTTTCTTGCTTCAACATACCGTACTTCCGTAAACCCTTCTTTATTTTTTTAGTGCTTACCTCAGCGATGGCTAGCTATGCGACTCTCAAATATGGTGTACTGTTTGATTCCACTATGATGGAAAACATCTTCGAAACCAACAGCCACGAAGCGATTTCCTATCTCAATGCCAGCTCGATTTTATATATTATTGCTTTCGGTATCATTCCTTCACTGATGATAGCGAAAGTGCAGTTTAAAAAAGAGAGGTCATTAGTCGTTAGAAGTGCTTACAAACTGCTTGTGGTTATTGTGTCACTTTTAGTGATCACCACCATTTACTCGACATCCTATAAGAACTATATCTACATCGGGAGAAATAACTCTTATTTGAAAAAAATGATCACACCAGCGCACATATTCAATACCGCAAAATATATTAACAGAACCTATTTCACGCCCCCTTTAAAGTACAAACTTATTGGTGAAGATGCCCAGTCTATTAACGCAGTTAATGGAAAGCCTTCATTAATATTTGTTGTAATCGGAGAAGCTGCCAGGAGTATGAATATCGGCTACAACGGATATGCCAGAAATACGAACCCGTATACGAGTCAACTAGGAATTATATCTATAAACGATGTCTCTTCTTGTGGAACATCCACAGCACATTCTCTTCCTTGTATGTTTTCAAATATGGGTCGGAATCACTACAATAAGGAGCGAGCAGATAGTCAGGACAATGCCCTAGATATTATTCAAAGAGCTGGTACCACCGTATCATGGTTTGAGAATGACGGCGGAGATAAAGGAGTAGCAAAACATGTCAAGAAGAGTACATCTTTCTCTTCCAAGTATCCAGAGAGCTGCCCGGACGGGGTATGTCATGATGAAGTGATGTTAGACGCATTCAAACACCAGACCATATTGGATGGAAAAACGAACCAACTGGTTGTCTTTCACTTAATCGGAAGTCACGGCCCAACGTATTGGAAAAGGTATCCCAAAAACAGAGAAATATTTAAACCAGCTTGCCGTCGCAGTGATATAGAAAACTGCAGCGATATAGAAATTCGAAATGTATACGACAACACACTTGTCTATACTGACTATGTCTTATCTGAACTCATAAAAACACTGGAAGCTCAAAGTAAACATTACAATGTCGCATTAACCTATATTGCAGACCATGGAGAATCTCTGGGAGAAAAAGGACTTTACCTTCATGGTACCCCTTATTCAATCGCGCCCAAATACCAGACGAAAGTTCCGTGGTTTTTCTGGATGGATAGCCAATTTGAGCATGCTTATTCAATTAACAGGCACTGCCTGACTGAGTTAGCGAAAAGCGGTTCTTATTCTCAGGATAATTTATTCCATACTCTGCTTGATCTTGCAGAAATACAAACATCGGCAAAAGTTGCGGGTAAAAGCTTAATTAGCACCTGTCGTCACTAACAATAGAAAAAAGGGGCCAAAATACTCGGCTCCTTGTCGCACTTTCATTCTGGCCATATTAATCTTGCCACAATACCCGCGGACTCTTGCTTAATATCGAGTGTCCATTCAAGTTTATCACACACCTGTTTAGTCAGCTCTAGCCCAAAACCAAAACCAAAACTGATACTTTCCTGTCCATTCTGAATGCTGGTATCACAGTTATGTATCGTGACTGAATGATCATCCAGATGGCAAAGAATCCAACCTTCAGTGGTATATTGATAGGCATTTCTGAGTAAATTGTTTAGTACTATCGTTAATGGAACCACAGGCAGGTCCATTTCCAACTCCCCATCACACTTGAACTCAACGCTGACGTCTTCCCCCTGAATGAGATAACTCATATCGACCATTAATTCCGTTATTACACTCTTCAAGTTTACTCTTTCTATTTTAGGAGCAGAGCCATTTTTCCTGTTAATCCAAAGCAAGGTTTCAGTGGTCAGCTGCATATTCATGCTAGCTCTATCTAACCTCTCCAACGGCATGACTGTAGATTCTGGTAATGAAAGCCGCTGTAGATACTCCATATTGGAGCGAATGATGGCTATCGGTGTCCTCAGCTCATGGCTGGCATGCGACAGAAAACGTTTTTCCCGTTCCATTAAGCTTTGGTTCTGGTATAGCGTGTTCTCTAAACTGTCCGCAATTTGTTCGAATTCCTTGTAACGTAAACGAGGACGGGGATGATCAAGGTTCCTTATTGTTAAACCTTGTACCCAACTTGACAATGTTGAAATAAGAGAGCCGATGTGGCGGGAATATAGTCCCAGAGCAATCATAGCGATAATCAGATAGCCAATTGCAATATAAACCATCAAATACTCGCTTTTTAATAGGTCGGCGTAATCTTCGGGCTGAGTCAGCTTCGAATTAAAGTTTGATACGACGTAAAGGCTTCTGCCATCGTGCAGTATCATTCTGTATACAACGTAATAGTAATCTGGCTTCTCTGTACTTTCTGGGGGCTCAAATACGGCATATTCGTTCGGCTTCAACTTGAGGTGGATAAAAAAGTCGCCATACCGATCGATACTCCTATCTAAATTGTCTAAATAGAAACTCGTGACAAATGATGAGGTATCGCCCAGCTTCGGATTCCTCTCATATTCTTGGGCATATTTACGGGCATTCAGAACCACAGCGTACTTAGCAGCGGTGTCGATACCGCGATCAAAGAAACGAATCAGTAATTCGGTGTAAATACCAACAGTGAGCAGGGCTATTAACATGAAATAAACAGTTAAAGATCGATTCAGAGAAACTTGTTTACTCATGAAAGGTTTTCTCCCAACCGAAATCCATGTCCTTGAACGGTATGGATCAACGGCCTGGCAAAAGGTTTATCAAGCTGCTGACGGAGCTGATATATCTGCACCCGAAGATTATTTGAATCAGGAATATCATTAGGCCACAAAATATTCTCAAGCTCTCTCCGGTTTACCGTCGCCGGACTTTTGCGCATCAAGACTTCCAACAAGATCATATTGAGAGGTGTCAGTCTGATTTCTTGTCCCGCTCGAATCACTCGTTTCGCCAAAAGATCATACTCCAAATCAGCAATGAGCAGCTTGTGCACCTGACCACTTTTACGTCGAGATAACGCCTTGGTTCGTAAGGCAAGTTCTTGCATCGCGAACGGTTTTACCAAATAATCATCCGTTCCGACCTGAAACCCGGCAACTTTGTCCTCTAGCGTATCTTTTGCCGTCAGCATCAGTATCGGGGTATCATTTCCGCGACTTCTCAATATTTCGCAAAGGCTAAATCCGTCAATTCTCGGTAACATCAAATCCAGCAAGATAGCATCATAATGATTAGACATAGCTAAATTCAAGCCAGTATGACCATTATAAGCGTGGTCACAAATAATCTTATCCAGTCTAAGATAATCAGCGATAGAATGAGCAAGGTCTTTATCATCTTCAATGAGAAGTACTTCCGTTTGTGTTTCCCTCATTACACTCCCCCCCGAATCATTGCGCACAAGAATAGCATACCTGCTATCAAATGATTATAATCGGACAAGAAGGCACAGTGCTCTTATATAAAAGTGGGTGTATGAAATCTAATCTAGTTCAACTCAACAATCGAATTATCATCATTCCTTAGGAATGGTGGGATTTTGGTATACCTTGTATAAATCTAACCCACCCTAGAAGGTGGGTTTTCTTTTTCTACCTTTTAGGAACTAGTCTCTTGGAGGGATTCAAATGAAAAAGGTCGCCGTTTTTGGAAAGCCGGGTAGCGGAAAATCAACAGTCAGCAAAGCATTAGCGTTAGCGAGCGGTTTACCGCTTCACCAACTCGATTCATTGGTTTACAAACCAAATGGCGAGTTTGTAGCGCGAGAAGAATTTGATGCTGCTTACAACGAGATACTGCGTTCAGACTCATGGGTCATTGACGGCCTTGGTCCCATCAATTCCTTTTATGAGCGTTTAGCTGCGGCAGATACTCTGGTTTATATCGACCTACCATACTCAGTCAGCTACTGGTTCGTGACCAAGCGTTTGCTGAAAGGATTATTTATAAAACCTGAGGGTTGGCCTGATGGCAGCTCCATATTAAAAGGTTCTCTGAATAGCTATAAGACTTTGAAGTTATGCCCTAGGTTCTGGAATGATGATTTTTTGTCTAAGTTAATGGCGTACTCTGGAAGCAAAGATGTCTACATCATCAAAACCGTGTCAGAGCTGAATGATTTTGCTTTCGTACATGCTAAATAACACGTATATAAACGAGTATAAAAACACGTTAATTTGAATGGAGTAATACGTTGATTTCAGGATTAAATCATATCACGCTCGCAGTCAGTGATTTGGAGCATTCACTTAACTTTTATATCAACATTCTGGGTTTTACTGGACATGTGAAGTGGGAAAGTGGCGCATACATCTCTATCGGAGGTGTGTGGTTTTGTCTATCTTGTGACACACCATGTCCAAAAAATGATTACACACATATTGCCTTTGATATCACTCCCGAAGAATTTGAGAATTTTTCGTCACGTATACTTTCATTTGGTGCTGAAGTGTGGAAGCAAAACAAAAGTGAAGGGCAGTCGT
The DNA here is from genome assembly GCF_024347135.1 of Vibrio spartinae. Classification (NCBI taxonomy): domain Bacteria; kingdom Pseudomonadati; phylum Pseudomonadota; class Gammaproteobacteria; order Vibrionales; family Vibrionaceae; genus Vibrio; species Vibrio spartinae. Next base: position 232,012 of record NZ_AP024908.1, read on the forward strand.
TGTATATTTTAGACCCCGATGGACACAAATTAGAAATTCATGTTGGTTCGTTAAAAAGTAGGCTTGAGGCACTTAAAAGCAAGCCATATAGTGGACTCACTTGGCTTTAAATTGTAAATACGGGCGTATGATGGGTTAAAACTAATAAGCAGGACACGCACCTCACGGAGTGGATTTGTTCAGAGGTTGAAGTCGTTCTAGGTCTTCTAAACTAGCTCTCGATGTAAATTATTTTTTGCTCGATTTCATGTCGGGGTATTGAATAATTAAGGGCAGTTTTGCATCGATAAAGATGAATCATCGGTTTGAATGGATGACGAGTGTGGCAACTGAATTGATATTGAACGGTATTGTTCAGCAAATATGAATCCCGAGCATTCTCTGCTTTTTAAGTTGTTGTTTCGCGAGATTAAGCCGTTCGGTTGAACCGACCCAGAGTCTGGGTTTCTTTTCCAGCTCGGTGCAGAGTTTGAGGCATTCCTGCTGAGGCAGAGACAACCGCGTGAGGATATTGGGTAGGCGTTGGTGAATATAGCCCCGTTTATCTTCCCGGATTTGCCGCCCGACCCAATCGACCAATTCGATATAATCCATCAGTCGGAAAGGAATACCTTGGGGGTTATCCTGATGTTCATAGCCGATGAAATTCACTAAATTGTGGGTTTCGGTTTTTCCTTGCGCCAGTGAAGTCAGTCGGGCTTTAATCGAAGTGTACTCAGACTGCTCGGGTGTGTCAGCCATATTTGCTCTGACCGGATTGAGGTCGACATAGGCCATCGCTGCTAACAGGGCTTTCTCATCGAGTAAAGCCTGAGATTTAAACCGTCCTTCCCAGAATCGCCCTCTGCACTGGTCTTCGTTGTTGGCACGGACGGCAATCTCATGATTGAGCTCTTGCATAAAACAACTGAGGGAATAGAGTCGGTGACGCCAAGTTTCAATGAGTTGGGTGCAGGCATCACGCTCAGCTTGAGAAGTCAGTTGTCCATCGAGAAGGCGCTGAATGAGCTGGGGGAGTTGATGCTCTTGTCCCCATCGTTCAATGACCTCATGGTCAGAAAGAGAGATAGCCTTCTTTTTATCGATATAGACGACCATATGGTAATGGTTACTCATCACAGCATGGGAGCAAATCCCAATACAGTAGATAGAAGCTAATGTGAAGATACGCGATTCCACCCATTCCCGGCGATGTTCATAGGATTTACCACAATAAGGGTCATAACCACATAGAAATGAGCGACGGACACAGCGGGAGACGATGTGATAGTAGGGCGTGACCTCGGGGCAAATGAGTTGTGAGCGGGCAGTTGTCATGGGTGCTCTCGGGATGATGATAGATGAGTCTTATCGTGGAGGATTGAGGCTGGATAGGGAATCGATTCAACCGCTGATTCCGAGTGAGTTCAAATTTATTGGTTATCAATGGTCAGACTGATTTCATGATGATGAGAGATTGATTAGAGCGGGTGTCCTTATTTTGTTTTGTGGAGCATCGAATTCAGGATCACGACCATCTTTCTGATGCAGGCAATAATAGCCACTTTTTGGGTTTTCCAGCAGCTAAAAGGTGCTGATAAGTTGCTTTGATGACGGAGTTGGATTGCAGAGCTGACATGATTGCCATGTAAAGAACGGTACGAACTTGTGCTCGTCCTCCCTGAATGATTCGCTTACCTTTGTATCACCCGCTTTCACCACAACTTACAAAAAGATAAAGCAAGAAATTCTTCGCATTTTTCCCGTAACATCAGTATCCTGTGCGCCAGTAACTCTTACCAAGATGCAAGCGTAACCAGAAAATCTTTTTGTCTGGCTTGATTGCGTGTTGTTCAGAACCAGCTTTACGGGCGTCCTGCCCGAAAAAGCTTAATCATTCTTCCTTGGATGAAATTTGAGTGATTCCCTAACAAAAAAACTGAGCAGGAGCGAATAAAATCGTCCCGGCCAGCGTCCACGAATTAAACCGTTCTTGGGTACTTTGGGTACGCCAAAAATACCTGGGGCGCGTACATCAGATGCCGCAGAAATTAATAAACCCATTACGCCCCAAACAACTGCTCCTCAATGTTCATCTCCCCCCATTGTGTTTTTTACTAAGAACTACATGCACTCATCTCATGCCACTGATTGTCCTTGTAACAGAGCTTTGGCGGTGTTGCCGATAAATCAGCGGTTTGGCGGCTGCCATTATCACTGAAAATTACATTCAGTGAAGACAACGTCTGATGGAAATCATAGCAATAGCTGTTGTTTTCCGCGGTCATCGCCACGCCCGGCCATGAGACGGTATCGACCGGAGAGGTAGCCTCAACACTCCAGAAATAGAGATAAGGCTGAGCAAAATTTTGTGGGTTGTCATAACACACTTTGTTGTTTTGCACCGTGGGATTGCCACCTTCTCCCGGTTTGAGTGAAAAGCCACACTCACGCAGTGACTGCCAGTCGCCGTTGAAGTAACAAGTGCCGGATTGCGTGGTGAGATCGACCGTTTTTGAGGCGCCTTGGTCCGAGAAGATGACATTCAGTGTTGTCAGCTCGGTTGCGGGCTCAAAACAAGCAAAGTCACCATTTTTCGCCATCGCGACACCGGGCCAGCTTGTCGCTGCCAATGCACCGGTTGGCTCAACATTCCAATAGTACAGAGACGGTTGGTGAAAGTGGGTGTCTTTATCGTAGTAGCAAATCGCATGCTCACTTACTGCTGTTGCAGGAACCGGCTCGTTTGGTTGGGGTGTGGTTCCGCCTGAGATTTTAGCACCGACGTGAATTGCAGCCGCGCCTTGCAAAGACACATGAAACATGGCGTTGCCCTGACTATCGACATGTATCATATTGCCGCTGCACGCCCGATTACCCGAATCGAAATTACCGGAGATAATGTCACAGTAATCCCCTTCAGGCATGCCGGTGCTCAGAGTTTTGTCTAATGCGGCGGTATCACTGCGGTTAATCACGACAAATCCCAGCCCACCACGGCCGAATGCAATCTGGTTACTACCGTTGTCCCACCAGTGAGTGACTTGCTGCTGTGATGCGGTCACGTTGCGAAAGGCCACCATGTTTGCGACGCCGCGCCATTGATGGGTACAGATCCAGTCGCCGCCATTAAAACGACAGGCATTGCCTGAATGGACCCCAGTTGCCGGCGGTGCATCATCGCTGTGGTTAAATTGATAACCGGACATGATTTTCGGATAGCCATAAGGGTAGGCCAGCATGAAGACATTGCCGAGCATGTATAAATTGCCCTGATCTTTATAGGTCAGTTCATTGCTGGCATTGGTGCGCTCATCATCATGATTGGTGACAAATACAACCGCATCATCGCTGGGGAGCCAACCACTCCAGTGATTTAATTCTTTTAACTCGTTGATGTGACCGTTTTTAAATTTACTGCCGAGAGTGCGGGCAAAGTTGAATTCCGTGACATCCCCATTGCTAACATATTCTGAAGGTTGGATCGGTTCGCCGCCGGCGCCGATGACTTCCTGAAAGATGTATGGGTTGCCGTTGAGTTTACTTTTAATCGCAGCAATATCGGCTGCCGGAATATGTTTGGCTGCATCAATTCTGAAACCGGCAACGCCCATACTGATGGCATCATTCATATAATCCGCGATTTTTTGTCGCACATAGTCTGATTCGGTTTTTAAGTCGTTCAGCCCCACCAAGTCACAGTTTTGTACTTGCCAGCGATTGTTGTAGTTAATATTGTCCGTGCAGTTATGAAAATCGTTGGGGCCATAAGGGACATCGGGGAAATTCCGGTTTAACGCGGCCATATGGTTGATGACGGTATCCATGTAGATATCGACGCCAGCCGCTTTACACCGGCTCACCATATCTTTGAACTGTTCGCGATTGCCACTGCGACTGTCGAACTGATAGCTCATCGGCTGATAGCGAGACCACCACGCTGCGTTATCGATACTTTTTTGCGGGGGCGAAATTTGGACGGCCGCGAACCCCTTTGGCCCCAAAAAGTCTTCACATTCCGTCGCAATATCTGACCAGTGCCATTCAAATAAATGAACAAAAGTCGTTTTGGGCGCGTCCTGTGCGTACACTGGCGATAGCCCCCACAGGCTGCTGCATAGCATTATTCCGGTTAATAGTTTGTTATTCATATTCTCATCCTAACCATTCCAATTGGTGTTCATTGTTCCGTCAACATGTGTTTGGTTTCGTTAACGTGTCACTCAAGGGTTTTATATTCACGCAGCAACACATCAACAACACCTATCATAGAAACAAATCATAGCGGAGAGCTCATCCGCAGCTTCGGATGATGGGGAGGAATTCGCCAGGCGTAGAATTGCATAAACCGTTTATTCTGTGAGAGCAGTCACTGATTCAGGGATGAGTCTCCGGCCTTACCAGAGAGTGATGCCGTGATGATGAAGGACATGCGATCCTGAAACCACAGCGTCCTCTTGCGGAGGAATGCCTCAGGCATTAGATTTTTACGGCATTGCGTATTGCATAAAAACAGTTGAGTGCTTTTTGCAGAAATTGCTATGCTGAGTGAATCGGATAGTAAAGGACACGAGATGATTCACTTATATTTGCTGCGACACGGGAAAACCGAAGGCAAACCGGCGCTGAATGGACATACGGATGTCGGTGTCGATGAAGTGACCCAACAAACGATGGCGCGTGATTTACTGACCAATTATCAGTTTCAGACGATCTATGCCTCGCCTTTAACCCGGTGTCGCTATCTGGCGGAACAATTAACTGCATTGAATCCGGCGCTGCATTCAACCGTCGATGAACGGTTCAAAGAGCAGAATTTTGGTCGGTTTGACGGGGTGCCGTTTGATGCGTTGCAAGGGGCGTGGGAAACCTTAGAAAAGTTTTGGGCAGATCCGGCGCATGAGACATTACCGGAGGCTGAGCCGCTGGCTCAGGGCGTGGCGCGAGTGACGGCAGCGTGGGAAGCCCTGATCGAGCAATGCCAGCATGATACCTTGATCATTACGCATGGCGGTCCGATTCGTTTCATACTGGCACATGTGCTTGGGCTGGACTGGCAGAACCCACGCTGGTACACCGGACTGGCGATTGCGAATCAGAGTGTCACACATATTACCCTCAACCGCTATCAGGGGCAGGCTTATCTGACCGTTAACAGTATTGCTTGCCCGTTATAGTTTCTGCAACCTGAGTGTTGACGCTCAGGTTGTTCTGATTCAGTGCTGACCTTGTTCTCTCTCCTCATGTCATCTCTGATGCCACTAATTCGCTGATATGGCGACAAGTCGCCTGAAACGAGAGGGTGGTTTGTTTTTCCACAACACCGCCAATGACAATTAATGCGGGGGATTTGATTTGTGCTGCTTCTACACGCCGCGCAATATTGGCGACGGTGCCGACTTGCTGATTGTCCCGGCTGGCATAACGGACGACCGCCGCCGGGGTACTGACCGGTTTACCGCCCGCGATTAACTGCTGACAGATATGTTTGATTTGGCTCATGCCCATGAGAATTACCAGCGTCCCGTCCAGTCTGGAAAACTGTGTCCAATCGAGCGGATCTTTACCCTGTTGCAAATGGCCGGTGACTACATGAAAAGAAGACGCACAATCACGATGCGTGACCGGAATACCTGCATAGGCGAGTCCGCCAATCGCTGAACTGATACCGGGAATCACTTCAAACGCAATATCGAATGCTGCCAGTGCTTCGGCTTCTTCGCCGCCGCGGCCGAATACATAAGGATCGCCACCTTTCAAACGCACCACATTGTGTCCCTGCAACGCAAACTGAATCAGGCAATCGTTGATATCATCCTGAGGAATGGGATGATAATTGGGCAATTTGCCGACATTGACCATTTTGCAGTGGGATGGTGCTTCCTGCAAAATCTCATCACTGACCAGACGGTCATAGACGATCACTTCGGCCTGACGAATGCAGTAAAGTGCTTTCACGGTCAGTAATGTCGGATCGCCCGGCCCGGCGCCCACTAACCATACTTTGCCTTTCATCGTTTTATCCCCATGACATGTTGTGTTTGATTCATTGGTCGGTGTGACCATTGCGCTTATTGGGTTTTCCGTTCATTGGACTTTCCATTTATTGAACTATGGCTGCCAGAAAATATCGTTGATCTAGGAAGGGGTTTATATGCCGCCAATCAATATTTTTTTGGCAAGGTGATGTTCCTCTGCTCTGTCTGCACCCACTGTGCTCTGACGGCAATCACTCTAATCTGACTGGCTCGGGATTTACGGTACTATCTCTTTATTTTCGGCATGCGGAAAAGATATCTTTTGCCGGTCGATAAAGATGGGTTGAAACATTGAGAGCACCAAGCAGCGAATCAAACAGATTGTCTTGTGACACATGCACCGTTGCGGCTTGTTTTTTCAGGCAGGATTCATCGATATGCTGCGCGGTTTGATATCCATCAGACAACCACACCATCAAAGGTACATGTTTCTGTTCCATCGGTGCGATAGTGTAGGGTAAACCATGCAGATAGATGCCATTCTCACCCAAAGATTCACCATGATCAGAGAGATAGATCAGCGCGGTATTATAACGGTCAGAGAGTCGCTTTAACCGGCTGATCGTCTGAGCAACGACGGAATCGGTATAGCGAATCGTGTTATCGTAAGTATTGACGAGCTGCTCATGCGTACAGTTTTCAATGTCATCCCGCTGACAATCTGGCTGAAAGTGAGCAAATTCTTGCGGATAACGCTGAAAATAAGCCGGACCATGGCTTCCCATTAAATGGAGTACGACCAGGCGATTGCCCTGTAATGCATTAACATCCTGCTCGAAATTATGGAGCAAGGCCATATCTTTACATCCTTCGAGATTGCATAAGGGATTGCGAGAATTACGCTTTAATTCCTGATATTTAACATGTTTTGGAATCCCTTCGCTGGCACCATCATTCTCTTTCCAGAAGATATCGATCCCCGCTCTTTGTAAGACGTCGATCAGGTTGTCCTGATGATAGGCGCGTTGCTCGTTGTAATTTTTTCTGTCGAGGCGAGAAAACATGCAGGGAACAGAGACGGCTGTGGCTGTGCCACAAGAAGCGACATGTTGATAAGAGATGACCCCTTGCACATCGGTGAATGGTGTCGTGGGTCTTGGGTAGCCATTTGCATGATAATTGTATGTTCTGGCGGTTTCACCCAGGATGAATACTACCAATGACGGTTTTTGGCCGGGGACGACTGCCGTCTGTTTTGCATCCAGTCCAATTTGGACATAAGGTAGCGGGGTATAAAAATATGTCTGATGAATATATTCCGCAATACCATTGACATAATATGTCGGAATAATCATCCGCTTGATATAACCGTTATTTCGTCCGACCGAAACATAATCTTGATAATATGCTGAAGCAATCAGGCTAATCCCCAATCCAGAAATTAAAATAACCCCCAATTTTTTCATGAATAAAGCGAGGAATCTTTCCTGTTTTATAGGGGTTAAGATTAACAATAGGGTTGGTAAGACGCCCAGACCGAGAAACCAGAGCACCGACCGGAGACTGAGATAAGAAGAGGCCTCACCAACGTTAGTCTCAATCAGGTTTTCTATCATCTCAGCATTGAATATCGTGCCATAGTTGTAGGTGGCATAACTGACAAGACTCGACGTTAGCAGCAGGATAGCAAAGAATATTTTCGTTATTTTTGGCCATGAAAATAAACTAAAAATAATGGTTAAAGCAAAAGTAAAAAAGAATGGAATGGAGATAATGAACCCAGTATCTACTGCATCCAATTGATTAAAAATCTCATGCAGTGATTTATATACCGGCAAATTTAAAATAATCGCAAAATAAATAGCAATGATGATTGTGATTACATGATAAGATAATTTTAATTGTTTGATCGTATTTATTATTTTCATTTTTTCATGGCTTGTTAGTCAGAGTATTACTGAGAGCATATCTACAGCATTGATTGGTCCGGGTTCAATTACTTATGATTCAATTCCATATGAAAAGTTGCGTAACGTTATAGTTAAAGGTGTGATCTAGTCAACAAAAAATCCATATAATTGAGATTGGTACTCAATTTAGTTCGTATTGATATTACTCAACTATGTGATTTCCAATAGGTGAGGGTTATCACAAGATTATTGGTTATTCAGTAGGTAAATCATAATGGTACAAAGTCGTGGGGTAGGGGATGGCTGAAGGAGAGGTCAGTTTAAAGACGTGAGTAAAATAACTGTGACACCGATGCATGAGACTTTGCATCATGCATCAGCGTTGTCCAACTTGACACTGTTACTTTACTTTACTTGCGAGTTGCGCTGTTTTATTCAACCAAGCTTCCCGATGACTGTGACTTGCATTCATCATTGGGCCAAAATACGTCGAAGAGGTATTTTTTATGCCACAAAAGTCTAGAATGGCGTGCTTCAACTGTTTGTATATTGGGTTGCCATAGAGAAGTTTGTACCAGAAAAGTGGCGTATCAAGGGTGATGATTAGCTCAGATGTTCGCCCTTTTAATAGCTTTTGGGGAATGGATTTACCCTCTACGTATTTGAATGAGAAACTGGGTAAAAAGGTTCTATCAATCGCGCCTTTGAATTTTGCTGGTATTGTTCCCCACCAAACCGGGCTAATAATGACAATATGTTCTGCCCATTGAATCTTTTTTTGGAACTCTAATAAATCAGGCTCTAAGGTTGCTATTTCATCATACCCTTCGTTTAAACTGATTTCGAAATTGAGATCGCCAATGTGGATTTGTTCAACGTCATGTTTATCTGCCACAACAGATGTATATTTTTCAGCTAAAGATTTACAAAAACTACTAGATTTGGGATTAGCATTGATGACTAGAATTTTTTTCATCATCTGATCGCTCCGTATTGTATCGAGATGAGTAGTTTAAACTCTAACCTAAAGGTCAGAGTCAACCCCTAGAATACACCGGTCAATCGAAACGCGATAATCTGCAATCCGCTGTTTTTGTATTTCTAATGTTTTTATTTTTTCTTCGACGATTTTTAGCTGTTGTGCTAGAAAATCGCTCACTAACGCCCAGTCTAGATCTTCTTGATCACTTTTTAAGCTGACCAGATCGGAGAGCTGAATCCCAAGTGTCTGCGCTTCTTTGATAATCTTGATCAGACTGATGTGTTGTTGATTGTAAACACGATATTTGCCTGATCGGGAAACATTCAATAATCCGAGAGATTCATACAGTCTGATTGCCCGTTGAGTCGCGCCAGATCGTTTTGATGCTTCATTGATGAACACCGCTATCTCCTTGTTCTTTAACGTCTTACTATGTATAGAGATTGTTGCATATGATGTTAAAAAAACAAGTCAATCATTGCTAAAATTCGCTGAGGCGCAAATGTCTTATGCAATGCTGTTGTTATCTTTAAAATGAACGACTGATAATTTACTAAAGGAAAATAAGGGATTTGGAAAGAGGGGGAACTAGGTTTGAATATTAAATATGATATGAATCTGAGAGATATGAATGGCATCAGCGGATGCTGATGCCATATCAAGTATTACATTACAGTGACTTGCGCTGCTTGTAATCCTTTTTGACCTTGTTCAACAACGAACGATACTTTTTGGCCTTCGTTCAGAGTTTTGAAACCTGTTGAAACGATTGATTGGAAATGAACGAATACGTCATCACCGCCGTTATCTGGAGAAATAAAACCAAAGCCTTTCGTTTCGTTGAACCATTTAACTGAACCAGTTGTTTTATTAGACATAGATACCTCTATATTTTGATAATTTAATATTAAGTGTTGTTAGCTAATAAGCGCTATTATCTAATTTAGAGATATATATTTTATCGTAGGTACGCAAACGAAAAAATCGATGTAGAACCGAGAGAAATTTGATCTTAAAGTAAATAAATAGCTCTTTTCTTAAGAGCTGATGGACAGTATACCGATAAATTTGATAAAGGCTAGCTTTTTCTTGTTTTATTTTTTGATGGCTATTAAAGGCGAACAGTCTCCCCAAGTATTTAAAAATAAGATGTTGATATGAATCCTATTTTATTACAATTTGTGGCTTGTGGCTTGTGGCTTGTGGCTTGTGGCTTGTGGCTTGTGGCTTGTGGCTTGTGGCTTGTGGCTTGTGGCTTGTGGCTTGTGTCGTTCGGTCAGTCCAAGAGAAAATTTGGGTGCGATTGGAAAAAACAGAAAATCACTATCTATTTATTGGAATGTGTGTATAGTGACCGCAGCTCCTAAACGTGAGCTATTAATGAAACATATAGTCCAAGTATCTTCTTAGTTTTCTTTCGAGTCATTTCGTTATACAACGCCTGTAGCAACTTATTCTTTATCTTCCATTAAATAGCTTCATTTCCATCTGTTTAGGTGAATGATGAATCCTGGAAATGTCAGTTTTTGGATGTAGCCGTCACAAAAATAACTGGCCATATTGTGAGTTAGAGTTTTAGATAATAATGAATATTGGTGCTGAAATGTATAAATTGCGCACTCAATTTATCTAAGTGTCGATAGTTTTGATAAAAATAAAGTAACTCTAAATTTAATATTTACTCATGACTTTTACGAAATTTGTTTAGAAAGGAACAAGAATGAGAAAGAAACGCGATAAATCTCCCAAAAAGCATAAAAAAAGTGGTTATGAAGCCAAATTCGAACTGATGGTGAAAGAATACCATAGTGCCCAAGAGATTCTGAATGGTATGTCTGAGGATTCTGCTGATTATAGTAAGCAGAAAAAACACTGTGAATCTCTCTTTGCCAGCGCTGAGCGCTTCTTTAAGCAGCATCAATAATCCGATAAGCATCCACTGAACTGACTTTTGTCATAATGGTGTGTCGGTATCCTCACTTCCACATCATTTTGCTTCATTCTTGTTTTACTTGACGCTGTATTATAAGCCTCCGGTTAAATCTAAATAATTGCCTGTAGAGAATGATGATTTTTCAGAAGCTAACCAATAAATTGCCTCGGCAACCTCTTCGGGTAAACCGCCTCTTTGCAGAGGAATGACGCTTTTTAGTCTTTCAATGCGCTCCGGTTCACCACCGTCAGCGTGCATGTCTGTGTAAATAAAACCGGGACGAACACAGTTGACCCTGATCCCTTCCGCTGCAACCTCTAACGACAACCCTTTAGTTAAGGTGTCGATGGCTCCTTTTGATGCTGCATAATCGACATACTCATGTGGTGCTCCCGAACGAGCAGCACCTGATGACACATTGACAATCACACCACCTTGTCCTCCGTGCCGAGTTGACATGCGTTTGATGGCTTCCCGGCAGCACAAAAAGTAACTTGTAACATTATTGGTCAGAATGGTATTGATTCTGTCGGCGTTCATGTCCTCTAAGCGCATCTGAGGTTTTAATATGCCGGCATTATTGACCAGCACTGATACCGCACCTAATTGTTGATCCACTGTTTCAAACAAGCGCAGTACATCATCTTCGAGAGAAACATCTGCTTGTACCGTGATACAACGTCCCCCTTGCGTCGTAATTTCCTGTGCCAGATCATTCGCAGATGCAAAATTAGATTTATAGTTAATACAGACGGCATGGCCATGGTGCGCAAAAATCTTTGCGGTTGCGGCTCCGATTCCTCGTCCTCCGCCGGTAATGATCGCGACCTTTTGATGGTTCATTTTTTATCCTTTTCCATTCTCAATGTGAAACGCTTATCTCGTTCACTGAATGCATTTGTCGGCTGATCTAAGCATGCTTCAGTGATGAGCGTTAGGGGGATCTCTGGGTTAATTTTGAGGTTGTGACAAAAATTGTTTCAGAATTTTTCCAACCAATTCGGGGGATTCTTGATGGGCAGCATGCGCTGTCATAGGAATATTGGCAAACGCAGCCTCTGCAATTTTGGACTTTAATGAAACGGCCTCATCCAGTGAAAATAAGAAATCATTGTCACCACGCATGATCAATGTCGGGCAACGGATTCGTTCAACTTGCTCAAGTGGATAGCCGGACGCCGTTGTATCAAGCCATACGGCTTTGACTGCATCGACGAGTTTCGGAAAATTGGGCTTCGGATTCGAGGCATGATAATCCGCGACGTCGTCAGCGAATCTTGCTGCCCAAAAATCTGCGGTCAGCCCTTTGAATATACCAATGGACGGATCGTTTGCTTCTAACCGCCAATGAGCTCCTAACGTCATCAGACGAGTAACTTGTTCCGGTGCCTGTGCTGCTAATCGATATCCGACAATCCCACCGTCACTAAAACCAAAAATTGAATAACGCTCAACACCGAGATGATTGAGGACGTCTTGGACATCTTGTTGATATTGTAAGTAACTGAGAGGCAGATCTCCGAGCAGAGACTTGCCATGTCCCCGAAAATCGATGCTGATCAACCGATAATCTTGAGCAACATATTCGTGAATCGGTAACAGATCGTGCTGGGAGCCAAGCCCACCATGTAACATCACCAGTGGTTCCCCATTCGGGTTCCCCGAGAGTTCGTAGTAGAGGGCAGCCCCATTGATTTCGATATAACTACATTGATGACTGGTCATTTTATTCCCTTTATGACTTGCAACTGTTGTGTGAAACACGCTGAAAAACGCTGAAAAACGCAATAAATCATCTCCCAATCAGTGTTTGTAGACCACTGAGTCAATGTTTATTTCGTTAATGCCGATTCAACGGGGAATTAGCAAAGTTAACGCTGATTTCAGTCGCGTGGCACTTCATTTATAACAGAAATTAAAACATCACCACAAATAAGTGTCGGCAGTTAATCTGGGGTGTCTATCTGTCCGGTGATAACACTGTCCGTCAATAAAACATCCGTCAATAAAACGTCCGGCGATAAAAAAGCGCATGGAGAATTCATCCATGCGCTTTCATTGTTGATTTAGATATCGAATAATCGATATCTAACCAAGTCTTATTATCTCAGACTCAGTGTAATGCCAGAGTATGCTGTGTAGCCATTCAACATCACGTGGTAGGTTGTACCGTTGCGAGAGTTGATCGCACATGACTCATTGCTACCGCTTTTATACGGACGGCAATCATATGAGCTTGTACTTGGGCGACTGCCGGCTTTCACATAGAGATCCGCATCACCGCTACCACCAGAGATTTGGACAGTCATGTTTGAACCATCACCTTTAAAGGAATAGTAAGTCTGTGAGCTACGATTACCAGATAAAGTGACAGACTGACCTTTTTTCAGTACGCCACCTGTTGGTGGGGTAGCGCTACATGAAGCACTGACACCAACAGTGTTGAATGCGCTAGAGACATCAGACGTTGAATAGCCTAAATCGCTTGCTGCTTTAGTGACACCACAAGCTGCTTGGTCAAAGTTCGAGGTTGGTGTCCAGTACAGTTGGTTTGCAACAGCAAAGACTTCGAAGCCTTTACGAGCGTTCCAGCCTGATTTGTTGGCTAACAGGTAGTAGGCACGGTTGAAAACACCACTCGAGTAGTGGACGTTCAGACCGTTATAGTACTCAGAAGCGTTGTCGATTGAGCGGCCATCGCGGGAAGGTCGATCAAAATAGCGCAGTGCACCAGAACCTTTAGTAATGGCTGCACCGATTTTCCAGTCAACGCTGCCTTTCATAAAGTATTCAGCTGCTTCTCCGGCAATATCAGAGAACGCTTCGTTAATACCGCCAGGCATACCTTCATAAACGAGACCGGAGTTCTGTTCAGTAAAGCCATGACTGACTTCGTGAGCACTGACGTTCAGGTCAACCAGCGGATAGAACTGTGTGGCGCCGTCACCAAAAGTCATACTGGAGCCATTCCAGAATGCGTTTTCATAGTTTGTGTCATAGTGAACGCGCATGGTGAGCTGGAAATTCAGCGGTGCAGTGTTCAGCCAATCCTGATACATATCGAAAACAACTTTGCCGAAGTAGTGTGCATCGTTCAATGGTGAGTATGCACCGTTGATCGCTTTATAATCGTTGTAGTTCGATGATGTTGTACATCTGTAGCTGTAAGGGGTGCTACCAGACTTCCGGCCCTTGAGGTCTACTGTCTTCACAACACTGTTATTCATGGTACAGGTTGAGCCGGATTTGCTGATGATAAACCCAGGGAAATCTGACCCGTAGTTATATTGACCTGTTTTGCGGTTCCCGCCAGGGCCGGTGCCTCGTGCTTCAGCATGATTCAGGCCTTCCCAAGTCTTGATGACATCACCGTTGGTTGCATCGATGAAGAAGAATGGGCGGGCAGGTTGGTCATCAGCAACGAAGAAGTCAACTTGATAGACAAGTTGTGCATGATTGTTTTCATCAAGCCGTACCAGCAGTTCAGCTTTTTCATTTTCAATTTCAGCGGCGTCAATACTGACCGTTTGTTGTTGATAATAAGATTTAGCAATTGAGATCGCTTCTTTGAGTTCAATCGCTGGTGATGCGACTGAAATATCATCTGCAATCCCTTCTGCAACGACGCCATAAACATCGGTCGCACCAGAGGCGACACCTTTGGTTAAGGTTGCGGCAACCGAAGTATCATAGACAGGGACACCCATGTAAGTCTGTTGATAGCGGACTTTCACTTTACCATTTGGTAATGTGATTTGTTTGACTTCTTTAAACCCTGTTTCCAGAGGTGCAATGCTGTGAGCTTGGGTCTTTAGAACCTGATCAAGATGTGAGCTATCTTGCATGGTGACCATTTCTGCAGCGGATACTGGCAATGCAGCGGTCAGACCCGCAGCGAATATCCAATGAATGTGACGTTGTATTTTATTCATTTCTCAATCCTAGAGATTTGTTCTTAATTAATTAATTTCTGAAATATCAGTAATTAACCCTATTGCAATCGCTAGTGCGATAAAATGCATAATAACAATGCTGAATATTTCTAAATTCGTCTAGTCTTTAAAGCAAAAAAAAACAAAAAAAAATTTGTCTATGTTTATAAAAATTTACATATTGTCAGATGTAATCGATTGAATTTTTGAATAGGTAAACGTGAGATTTTTCTTGAGGTTAGGCTGTACAAGGTGTTTGAGTTAATTAATAGTTTTGTGACAATTTATGAGAACATAAATATATCAATAGTGGAAATCCTACTTTATTCGTTCTTTTATCTATAAATGTATTATTTATATTTCTATCACAAAAGAATCCGGTGGATTAATAATCATCATCCTTTGAAAATACTATAGACGATTTTTTTACCAATGAAATTAAATTTTGCTTAACTGATTGTAATAATTGGATAATGTTACGATATGTGGTTAATTGTGTATTTTTTGTGTCAATTTTGACGGGGTTATTTTGTGGTGAATATGGCGGAGTATCTGAGTAGGCGCGGTATGTGGGTTCGTACGTGTCAGATGAAGAACCATACTCACAAACCGTAGAATGTGAGTATGGTTGCGTGTCAAAACTTGATGAGTATGGATGTCGGGTCGGGTTGCTGCATTGGCTATGTTATCAACGTCTATGTTATCAACTTGCCGGATAAAGGTGACACGCAATCCAGTGCTCGTCTTGTGTTTGTGTCAGTGTCGGAGCCTCACGGGAGCATCGTTTAGTGGCGTACTTACAGCGAGGATGAAATGTACAGCCACTGGGGGGATTCAGGGGGGAGGGGATATCACCGATGAGTGGTACATGCTCGGTATTGTGGGTTGGATCCGGCACGGGAATCGCAGCTAACAACGCTTGCGTATAAGGGTGTTTGGGCTGACGATAGAGCACTTCCGCTGGTGCCCTTTCTACAATTTTACCCAAATACATCACCCCGACCTCATCACAGGTGTGCTGTACAACGGCCAGATCATGGGCAATGAACAGAAACGAAATTCCCCGGGTTTCCTGAAGTTCAGCGATCAAGTTGAGGACTTGCGCTTGAACGGAGACATCCAATGCAGAAACCGGCTCATCAGCGATAATCAATTTGGGTTCTAAAACGAGGGCGCGGGCAATACCGACACGTTGTCGTTGTCCACCGGAAAATTCATGTGGATAACGATTGAGTGCCTGAGGACGGAGCCCGACAGTATGCATCACTTCGGCAATCTTCTCCTCGCGCTGTGCGACCGTGCCAATGTTATGAATATCCAGCGGTTCGCGCAGAATATCATGGATGGTCATCCGCGGGCTCAGAGAAGCAAATGGATCTTGAAAAATCATCTGCATCTCTCTACGCATGGCTTTGAGTTCGCGGGCATTCATTCGGGTAATATCTTGTCCCGAGATAGTGACGGCTCCGGCTGAGGGTTCAATGAGGCGCAGGATACAGCGTCCCAGAGTTGATTTACCGCATCCGGATTCCCCGACCAACCCGAGGGTCTTCCCCTGATGAATTTTAAAACTCACATCATCGACAGCTTTACAGACGGATCGAGCGCGTTTGAATAACGATTTACCGGCATAGAAATGCTTTTCTAAGCCTTTGACTTCTAATAATACATCACTCATCTGGATGCCTCTGCGATGTGAAAACATGCCGCTTGGTGTTCTGGCGGTCCGGTCAGGATCGGTGTATTTTGGCGACATGTCTGAGTGACACGATGACAGCGGTCAGCGAAACGACACCCTGTCGGTAGATGAAATAAATCAGGAACCATGCCTTCAATGGTTGGCAGACGAGCAACTTTCTGTTGTCGAACGACGGGGATCGATTGGAGTAATCCTTGGGTATATGGGTGCTTCGGGTGACTGAAAATCGCTTCAACCGGCCCCTGCTCCACCACTTCGCCACAGTACATGACTACGACGCGCTGACAAGATTCAGCCACGACACCCAAATCATGTGTGACCAACACCACAGCCATGTTCAATGATTGTTTTAACTGTTTGATTTCATACATCACCTGCGCCTGAATGGTCACATCGAGCGCCGTGGTCGGCTCATCGGCTAATAACAGGGCGGGGCGACAGGAGAGCGCCATGGCGATCATCACGCGCTGACGCATGCCACCGGAGAGTTGATGCGGGTATTCCCGGATACGTTTTTCTGGTGACGGAATCCCAACCATACGGAGCATTTCAGTTGCCCGAATGGCGGCCTGTTTGCGTGAAATCCGCTGGTGGTTACGGATCACATCCACCATTTGCGTTTCGATTCTCAGTACCGGGTTCAGCGCTGTCATCGGTTCCTGAAAAATCATTGAGATGTCATTGCCGCGTAATTGACGGTAGGCTTTTTCATTCATACCGACCAGTTCTTGTCCCTGAAAGCAAATACTGCCGGAGGCAATTTTACCCGGCGGGCTTGGGATCAGCCCCATAATCGCCAATGAACTGACCGATTTTCCGCAGCCGGATTCACCGACAATCGCGACGCTTTCACCGGGCATCACCTCAAAACTGATCCCGTTGATTGCGCGGGCGATCCCTTTATCGGTCTGAAAATCGACGGTCAGCCCTTCCACTTTGAGCAATGGTTCTGTCGGCTTTGTCACGGTATGGTCTATTGCGTTCATGACACCTTCCTTGGATCTAACGCGTCCTGGAGCGAATCTGAAAATAAATTGAATGCCAGTACCAGTACAAACAACATACCGGAGGCAGCAAAAAAGTTACAGAAGTGTCCTGACGTCACTTCGGTACTGGCTTCCGCGATCATCAGCCCCCAACTGATGCTTTCTTTCACGCCCAGTCCGAGGAAACTCAGAATCACTTCACTCTTGATGGCGGTGATAAACAGTAAAGTCATCTCAACCAAAAGAATATGGCTAGTATTGGGCATTAAATGCCGGAAGATGATGCGATAGGTTGGTACGCCGAGTGCATGGGCGGCTTCGGTAAATTCCATATTTTTCAGTTTGATCACTTCTCCCCGAATGACCCGGGCGGTGCCGGTCCAAAATGCGAGTGTCATCGCGGTATGCATCGCATAAGGATTGCCTTCCATTGCGACGGCAATCGCTGCGACCAGTAAGAAATAAGGAATACAGTCGATACAGTTCATCACCCACAGAATGAATTCGTCGAGGAGCGAACCGGCATAGTAGCCCATCAAGGAACCGGTCAGTGCCCCGATCATTGTTGCTAATACCGCGACAACCAACCCGACCTCAAATGCGGTTTTGGTACTGTAAATGGCCCGTTGAAAAATATCTTGCCCATTGATGGTCGTTCCGAACCAGTGCTCAGCACTTGGCCCGCTTTGTCCTGCGGTTTGCAATACATCCCACTGTTGGGCAATCAAACCGAACCAGACCAGAATCGCAATGAGAAAATAAACCAGCACAATGGCTAAGCTGATCATCCCGATACGATCTTTGCGGAATTTCTCAATGCCTTTAGACCAGAGTGACTCTCGTTTCTGCGCGGTGTCCTGAACTTGTGTATGAATCGTTTCAGTCATCGGATGCCCTTATTTGAGTGAGATCCGAGGATCGACAAGTTTGTAAAGAATATCGACCGTACTGACGATGACGATAAACACCAGCGTAAGGAGGACGATAACGGCTTTGAGTACCGGCAGATCACCGGTGGTGATCGCGTTGTAGGTGATCAGACCGATACCGGGAATACCAAAGTAACTCTCCAGTAATAGAGACCCGCCGATCATCACGAACGGGATAGAAAACACGATCCGCGTCAGGATCGGAATCAGGGCATTCTTCAACACATGTTTGAATAACACTTGCAGATGGGAATGGCCGAACGCTCTGACGGTTCGAATGTGATCCCGGGTCATTTCTTCGACAAAAAGAGCACGGTAAAACCGGGTGCTGTACCCAACGGAAACAAAAATCGAGCAGAGTGTCGGCACCGTCACATAGTATAAATAGCTACTCAAGGAATTGACTTCCCACCCATACACCGGAAACAGATTCAGCCCGTAACTGGAGCAAAAAATTAATTGCAACACAATGATGATAATGAGGTAAGAAATACTCATCCCAATCACCGATGAAGACATAACGAGTTTGTCGATCCAACGCCCACGATGGTGCGATGCGAACAGACCCAGCCCGATACTGATCAAGTGGCCTAAAATAAACCCCGGTAATGCCAGTAATAACGAGATTGGAATGGTCCGTTTGAGAATTGTGGTCACCGACTCCCCACTGGAGTCGGAATAACCAAAATCAAACGTGATCACTTGGTGGAGATAGTGTAGGTAACGAATCCAAAACGGTTGATCATAGCCAAGCTCGTGACGAATCGCGTTGATTTCTTCAACCGTTGGATTGCGGCCTAACAGGTCATAGGTTTTATCCGGCCCGAAATAGACCATCAGTACAAAACTGATTAAGGTGACGCCAAAGAGCAGCGGCAGACTATAAATCAGTTTCCGCAGACAATAACGGAGTGTATCCATGTGTTACACCTCTACTGAATATCAATATATTTGAGGTAGTTACCGAGGATCTCCCGTTGTGGCCACATCGTGACATTTTTGTGCCATAGACGAACCCGGGTACGCGAGAAGCTGCCCATGCCAACGCAGTCATCGATTAAGATCTGGTTGAGCTGATGATAGATAGCCGTCCGCTCCGACCCCGGTTGCATCACCGCCGCTTTTTCAAATAGCGCATTATATTGCGGGTTATTGTAGTTTGCGCTGTTGGAGCCGGGAGAGCGGTTTGGTCCGTAGAAGAGTTGCAGCGTATTTTCTGCATCGGGATAGTCGAGCCCCCAGCCCATCGGGATCATTTGAGTCCGGCTATTCTTAATATCCCGGTTGAAGTCACCGAAGGTCGCATAAGGTTTGAATTTGATCTTATTTTTCGGATAACCGATTTTCATCAAATTGCCACGGAACTGTTCGAAGAATTGCTTATAACGGACAGTGGATGTCGCCGGATAGTAAAGGACCGGTAAATTGCGAGCATTCCAGTCGTTCTCTTTCAGCAGTTTCTTCGCTCCGGCAATATCTTGTGTAATGGAACTTTTGTCCAGATTCGGATCAAAAGCATCGGTTCCGGGAACAATGAAACCCGGATAGGCTTCACCAAGCCCTAAATAAAAGCGCGAGATACGCTGTGGCCAGTCAAATGATTTAATGATGGCACACCGCAATGCTTTATTTTGCGCATTGGTTTTGGGGTTATCCGAATGACCCAAATACTCATCATCGAAGTTGAACACGTTAAACACCATGCCTGCTTCACGTTGAGCGCGGAAGTTATATTTTGCGGCATATTCCGGTTTGAGGGTTACTGGGTGTTTGGATGACAGCACGGTATCGAGCTGTTCATTTTGCAACGTGGTATTGACGATTTCATTGCCTTTGCTGAATGAATTCCACCGCGCAGACGCTTGTTTCACCCAGTTAACTTCGACGCGATCGACCCGCGGGAGTGTTTTACCGTCCAGCGCCGCAATACCCGTCTTGCCGTGAACTTTCGGATCGTAACCGGCTTCAGCAAGGTGGAAGACTTCATGACGGTAGGTTGGGTTTCTCACCAGCACGGTTTTGGTTGAATCGTGTGAAATCAGTTTGAACGGGCCACTGCCCACTGGGTGACTGGCAAATTCACGGCCATAAGCTTCGACCGCTTCATGAGGGACGAGCGCTGAATAACCCATCGCCAAGGTATAAACCAGTTGCGGATAGGGTTTCACCAACTTGATTTGGATGGTGTACTTATCCGGTGCGCTCAGTCCTTCGAGCGGTTTACTATAATCCGCACCGGCCTCTTTCCATGCTGCAATACCCACAATTTTATTCGCCCACAACCAAGCGCCTTGTGAGCGGTTTGCCGGATCAAAGTGGCGTTTCATTGAATAGATAAAATCTTCAGCGGTAACTTCTCTGCCTTTGCCATCCGGAAATGCCGGATCATCAATGAAATGAACGCCCTGCTTGATATGCATGGTATACGTCAGCCCATCATCGGAAACTTCCGGCATTGCTGTGGCAAGATTTGGTTTTAATTCATACGGGCTCTTCAAATATTTATATTCGTATAAGGTATCGTATACCGCTGTCACAATGGTGTTGCTGTAGGTCGTCCCAGATTGAACCGAATCAAAGTTTGTCGGGGTACCGTCTTCAGAAAAGCGTAACACTTTGGGGGCTGCTGCTGAGGTGGTGTCTGCAAGAGCCGGCGTGCCGACAGAAATAAGGGAGGCCGCAAGTACCACGGCTAACGGGCGTAATATCAATCGTGACATACAAATTCCTTTTGTATTTATGGTTATGTGGGTTCAGTGAAATCGGCCATGGGTCGATTTCGCTCGCAACGCAATGTGCAACATTGCTGAAACATACTATAAAACACAAGGCATCTGCACTATGTCAATCATTGTGTGAAAAATATGAATCAAGTCGGATTAAACAGTGCGATTGATCACAAAAAAGAGCAATATTAAAGAGTTTTACTTAAATAGAAGCGGGTAAAAATGAGCTTTATTTCACCATGAAAATTCTGCGAATTGTCGGACGAGAATTCAATAACGCCATTAATATAAAACCTTGTTCATATTTGAGTTTGTCTATTTGTCGAGAGAGTTATCGGGGGATAAATCAGTCCGTCAAGAGCATGGTTGTTTAAGGTGTATATGGTTGAAGGGATGCCATTTTGAAGAGGGCCAATTATTGGGGGGTATACTGTTTGAGGAATATACTGTTTGAAGAATATATTATTTGAGGAATATATTATTTGAGGAATATATTGGTTAAGGCCGATAATCATGAATATCATATATTTATTTAACTATAGATTTGACATTTTAATTCAAAACTTAGCGTGATTTTTTATTATGATTGTACGCTTTAAATGATGGATAATATTTAAATATGGAATAAAAATTGACTCTGTTTTTAAGACAATAGGCGACATTTTTCATGGTTAATATCATATCTTGCTATTCTGACTATAATCACATTTTTTACTAATTCCCTCCTATGCAAAAAAAATCACCGACAGGCAAAAACATCCGTTATGAAAATCAATTAATATACAACTGAACATCATGTGACCCATGTAAAACTCAGCCGTTGTCGTGGCATCGCCTTGCCTTGCACGATGAGGCTTGAAGGCATAATGAACCCGACACCCAAGAGAATTGGGTATACAGGTCTCTGAAAGGAATAACTCTAGTATGGAATTCAACATGAAGAAAAAAATACTTGCGACAATTATTTCATCAACACTGTTCGTCAGCTATGGATTATATTCGGTCAGTGCTTTGGCAAAAACTGACCCTGTTCAAAATTCAGCAAATAGCGAACAACTAAAATCGGAACAGATTCAGGCAGTTCGGCACCATAATAGATATGATATTTTAGCAAAGGCTATTGTTGCCAGAATGTCAGATGAAGAAAAATTAAAAATGTTAGTTGGTGCAGGGATGGATCCCGATCAAGATCAGATCGTGAATTTAAAAGCCTCAGTCAATGGCGTCGCTGGGTATATCCACGGAGTTTATGACCACAAACGCCACTTGGATGTTCCGGCACTGAAACTGGCGGATGGCCCGGCTGGTATTCGGATTGACCCGACGCGTGATGGTGATGATCAAACTTACTATGCCACTGCATTTCCCAATGGTGCATTGATGGCATCCACATGGAATCCTGATTTAATTCATGATGTTGGTGAAGCCGTTGCCAATGAAGGGAAAGAATACGGGGTCGATTTCTGGTTAGCGCCGGGGATGAATATTCAGCGTAACCCGCTCAATGGCCGTAATTTCGAATATTATTCAGAAGACCCATTGGTGAGCGGCATGATTGCCTCCGCGATGGTACAGGGAGCCCAAAGTAAAGGTCTGGCAACAACCATTAAGCATTTTGTCGCCAATAACTCAGAAACGAACCGGTTCTTTATTGATGCGGTGGTTACACCACGTGCGCTACGGGAAATCTACCTGCGTGGTTTCGAATATGCGGTCAAAGAATCCCATCCATGGGGCATTATGTCATCTTATAATCAGGTCAATGGCGTGAACAGTGGTGAACGTTCTGACCTGATGACGGATATCCTGCGTCATGAATGGGGATTCAATGGCTTAGCGATGAGTGACTGGTTCGCGGGTTACAACCCGATTGATCTCTTGAATGCTGGTGTTGATGTCATTCAGCCCGGTGGTAAAAATGTGGTCGTTCCCGGCTTAGGTGACTGGAGTGAGTATGTGGTTGAGGGCTATAAAAAGGGTGACTTAACCCAAGCAACCCTCGACCGAAATGTACAACATATCGTTGCTCAGGCTTTAAAAACACCATCTGCGAAGCATTATCCCATTGCGAATAACCCCGATCTGCAAGCGCATGCGACCTTGGCCAAACGAGTGGCGGATGAAGGGATTATCCTGCTGAAAAACCAGAATTCAGTGTTACCACTGGCAACGTCACAAGCCATTGCTTCTTTTGGTATTACTCAGATCAATACCTTGAAAGGGGGGACCGGTAGCGGGGATGTTCATCCGGATCATGTCACAACTATCATTGATGGACTTGCGAAACAGTTCCCGGTGAATCAAGGATTAGCATCATTCTACAACGACTATTTTGAAGCAAACAAAGTGATAACAAGTGGTAGTTTGGGTGTGTCAAAAATTGTGAGTTGTACGGAACCTTCGGTGACGGATCTGGGGTCACAAATCAGCGGTGCAGCACAACATAGTGATGTTGCAGTGATCACCCTTGGTCGTGTCGCGGGTGAAGCCGCTGATCGTAAAGCCGAACGGGGTGACTACTTGCTGTCTGAAACTGAGCTGGGGCTGATATCGTCAGTATCACATGCTTTCCATGCGCAGAATAAAAAGGTCGTTGTGGTTCTGAACATTGCCGGTGTGATTGATATGAGTGAATGGCAGGATCAAGTCGATGGGATTGTATTGGCTTATATGCCGGGACAAGAATCCGGTGATGCGATTGCCGATATTATCTCGGGTAAGTCCAATCCAAGCGGCAAACTGGCACAAACGATTCCATTGGCTTATGCGGATGTTCCGTCTTCAGCAACATTCCCCGGTGTTGATGAAAATAACGACGGTACATTGGATCATCAATATTACAATGAAGATATTTATGTCGGATATCGTTATTACCAGACATTTGACAAAGCCGTCGCTTATCCGTTCGGTTATGGATTGTCATACACATCATTCAACTTATCGCGCACCAGAGTGCTGATAAATGGGCTGAATCATCGTCATCCGAGAAAAGGTATATTGCTCAAAACGGTCGTGGCAAATACGGGTGATGTCGCCGGTAAAGAAGTTGTTCAGGTCTATGTAGCTGCCCCTGAAGTGAAACTGAAAAAACCGAACATTGAACTGAAAGCGTTTGCTAAAACCAGAGTGCTGGCCCCCGGAAGATCACAACGAATGGTACTGGAAATATCACCGGAGACGTTGGCGAGTTTCGATCCTAAGAAAAATCAATGGATTGTTGAGCCGGGTACCTATCAGGTTTATGTCAGTCAGTCATCTGATATTACTTCAGTTGCGCCGGTTCAATTTGACGTACGCAGAGAAATAGTGGTTGAGAATACCACGCCGGGCGCGCTGGCATTGGAGGAAGGGGTGACGGCAGCGTCATTTGTAACAGTCGCGGAATAAAAATACATTTTGCATCATTTGGCGGGCTTTGCCCGCCTTTTTTGTCTCCAAAAACTATCGACAGCATCTTCGCTAATAACAATAAGGTTATTAATGGTGATGTACATTATGATTTATATTGCACATTTATATTTTGTTGTCGTGCCGTATCACTTTATCAATCAGTGATATCTTTTCCGGGCATGGATTTTTGTTAAATTGGCTCAGAACTCGCGCCGACATGTGTTTTCAGCGGTGATTGGTTGGAAGCAGTAGGTTGGAAGGCGGTTGGTTGGAGGCATATTGTTGATGGGACGAGCTTTTCAGGTGTGATGCCTTTGATATGTCGGTGAATTGGATGGTTAGACCGATTCGGACAAAGGATTTTGTTTTCAAAGTTTCAGAGAAAGAGCAACGATGAACGGCAGATATGAGAAAAGTGTCTCTAATGTATTAGCGCGTAATATGATTCAACAGTTGTCGCTACACGATATTGATATTGATACGATTTTAAGACGTTGTGGTATCAGCGAGTATGAACTCAATCGGCCCAATGGCAGGTTTGCCGAACGAACCCATTACCAGTTTATGCTCGAAACGATGAAATATAGTCGTTATATCTATGAGTCGTCGTCAATTCAGTCATTATTTAATAAATTTCCCGAACTGATTGGCTTATGCATGAACGAATCTTCAGCGGTTCAGGCAGCGGAGAGTTTTATTCGCTACCGTATGTTGATTGGTAGTTGTGACCGCTGTGATCTGAACGTTGAGGGGAATCGACTCAAATTGACATATATTGATGACGGCCCCGAAGAACTATCGACCAGTGCACTGGGGAATTTCATCATCTGTCGGGAACTGCTTAAAATGTATTTACCTGTAATGTCGGTACAGGTCAGTCTGACGCATGTGGGCTCGCTCTCCCGGCATATCGTTAATGATTGCCTGGAAACCCAGTGTTTACTGCATCAGCGTGAAAATTGTTTGATTATCGAAAGTCCTTCGCTGCACGCTTCCTATCCCCACTTTAATCCACAACTGAATCAGTTACAAAAAACGTATCTGGAGGATTCATGCCGTCAGATCAATGCACAGCAAACATTTGTGGTGGTGGTGGAAGAATTGATTGAGTCACTGCTGTTGCAGCAGCATATTCACAACGAACATTCGGTGCTCCAGTGTGTTTGCAGCCATTTAAAGATGAGTCGTTGGACGCTGAACAATAAGCTACAGCAAGATCATCAGTCTTTTACCGATGTGTTGAACCGGGTACGGCTGAAAAAAGCCTGTGAGTTGTTGGTTGAAACCCAAAAAAGCATGAAAGAAATTAGCGAGCTCGTTTACTTCTCTTCGCAGGCCGTGTTTTCGAGGTTTTTTCGACTTCATGCCAACATGTCGCCGATCCAATATCGGAAAAAATTAGCAAATCACTCGCCTTCATCCGTTGAGGTCTTTTGAACTGAGGGCCAAAGGCATCACCACACAACCGAATGCGCATTTTTATCACTTTCCGCCATTGGGTCGCGTGGCTTATACAAGCGTGTCAGAGGTGTGACTAAAAAAACTGCCAAACGACACTATGCTCAGATCCCATACTCCAAAGGAGTACCACCACTGCCAATAATGCTTCCAGAATCAATACACCGACTCCGAGTGTGGTTCCCGAGAGAATGAACCCCCGTTTATGGCTGATCCCCAGAAAGTTGGGTGTGCCCTTATACAGCAGATAAGCGGTATAGATAACCCCGCCTACTAAGGCGAGCAGACAAAGCCAAAACACCGGATAAATTGCAAAAATACCGGTCAAGAACATCGGTGTAGCGATGTATCCGGCAAAGATAATACAGTCACGCTGTGAGGGTCGATTGGGGAGCTTGCGGGCGAGCCAGTAGATCAGGCTACCGACAAGACCGACAGCGAGCAAAATTAAAGCATAAAATGCCACACCGAGAGCAAGTCCATTCATCAGAGACACTTTGTAGGTTTCTTCGCCACCAAATGTCCACCCAACTTGCGTTGTACCGATCAATGAAGCGACGACCGGGATCGCTGCCATCCATAATACATGATGTAAATAGAGGTGACTGATCGTTTCCTGTTCTGCATTAATCTCACGCCATTCGCGTTCTGGATGGTGTAATAATCCCCATACATGGTTACTCATCGTTAGCCCCTTATTTATTTCTGTTGTCAGAATGACTTTGACAGCTGAATAAAAGTGGTCAAATATTAACCATTATCAATCAGTATAGACTGAACCTTTCAAGGACACACAATCAGAATCATTTACATTTATCTCCCCGTTTAACCTCTCTGTTTCACCGCGAAATCGTGCGGCTATCTCACTAATCTATCGCTATTTACATCGACAGAGATTGAGGTCGTCAGTCGTAATCAGATGAGGTAATAAGCGTAATGCAGCAGAAATTGGCAATTGGGGAAAGCTGTTTGAGTGAGGCGGATAAAGAGGCGATCCTGTCAGATTATTTTATGGCATTGGATCAGCAAAAGGCCTCTTTTTTGGGGTATCAGACCAACCAACAGGTTGAATTCCCCTCAAGGCTGTTGCCTTTTCTTACTTTGAATTTGCTTAATCTCGGTGACGGATTCGAAGACGGCAGCTACCGGATCAATGCAAAACAATTTGAACGGGCAGTGCTGGATTATTATGCGCAGTTATGTGGCTTTGCCGGCTCGTATACACAGCGTCGGTATTGGGGATATCTGACCGCAATGGGGTCAACTGAAGGGAATCTTTATGCACTCTGGAATGCGCGGGATTTCTTACGGGGACATCCGGTTGAAGGCTCGGTTGAAGGTTACGCCGAGGCCGCCACGACAGATTATCCGCCCGTGTTGATCTGCTCGGGGGCGACCCACTATTCGATTTATAAAGCCAGTCAAATGGTTGGTGTCAGCTTATTCCACGATATCGGGCCGGGTTTAGGCGCGTGCCCGATTAATCAGGGCAACTGGTACCAGCCACTGGCTGTTGATGAAAACGATGCGGTGATCATTGAAGATCTATATGCATTGGTCGAATTTTTCACCGCTGCGCAGTATCCGGTGATTGTGGTGCTGAATCATGGCACAACGTTCAGCGGTGGCAGCGATGCGATTTATACGATTCTGACGCGCCTGAAGCCACTACTGGGGAACAACACCCCACAACAACGGCGTTACTGGATCCATGTTGACGGGGCACTGGCAGTCAATTTCTCACCTTATTTACATGTCGGATCCACACCATTTGCCATCACGGATGAACCCGATGAATTTCGTCATCCGGATGTGATGTCTTTATGTACCAGTCCTTATAAGTGGCTGGGCATGCCGTGGGCTTGCGGTATTTATCTCATGCAAGAACGCTATAAAGTCGGGTCATCTGCCCGGCCGGTTTATATCGGCAGCCGGGATTCAACGGTGTCCGGCTCCCGGCAAGGGATATTCTCCGTCTATCTATGGGATCTCCTCGTCACACTTGGCAAGGCGGGTTTGCAACAGTTGGCCGATGCCAATGAACATCTGGCCAATGATACCCAGCACCGCCTTGAGCAGTTGTTTCAGCAGTTAGACCCAAGCGGCAAACAGTTACGTGTGATGCCGCGGCCGCATCACAGTAATATTGTCCGCTTTACTGCGCCGAATCCTGCGGTGATCGATACATTCTCTCTGGCGCAGAATGATGTGGTGAGCGATGGGCAATTACAGCGGATGTGTCACGTGGTCATCTTAAGCCATGTGACCCCAGCCGCGATTGAGCGACTACTGGATGCCCTCGCACATCCCAACGCATTTTCACGACCATCCCGACCCAAAAATCCACTGACCGATCTGCGGTCAATGCGCCATCTCTACGGGGCATTATCTGATGATGCCGCATCGCAAGCGGAGCGTTTTATATGATCAAAAAAGAGATACTCTCGGCAATCGCCAGCTTGGTCTGGTTCTGTTCTCCAGCGCTATATGCTCAATATGTGGTGGACACGTCAGTCTCGATTAACAAAATCTATGGGGTGAATACGGTCGATCAGACCTATAAAGTTGACGGTTATCTGGTGACATCCTGGGATGAACCCGATCCGACTTATCGACCCGCCAGTGGCGAGCGGGTTTATGAGAATCATCACGCCGATCAATTGATGAATGACGGGCTCTGGGTTCCGGCATTTGAGTTTATCAATATCATCGGCCAGCGTCAGACCGCTAACCGACGGGTTGTGATCTCCGCCGATGGGCGAGTGACGTACAATGAGCGCTTTCAGGGACTGTTCACGACCACGATGGACTTTCGGCAATTTCCCTTTGATTATCAGACGTTTGTGCTGATGATGGAACCATTTTCTTATGAGCAGAAACAACTCGTATTTGGCACCGCCCGGATTAATATTGAGGCCTTAGAAAATCAAGCGCTCAGCGAATGGCAAATGCAAGGAAAGCCTCAAGCACGCGTGAGTCGCTCGGATTATGCACACTTACAAAGCGGTATTTTGAGTCACTTCTCGCGTTTAACGATCAGCATTCAGGCATTACGTAAACCTGATTATTATCTCTGGCGTTTTATTTTGCCGCTGTCTTTGATTTTAGTGGCGTCATGGGCCGTCTTTTGGATTGAAGGCTTTTCTGAACGTCTGATGACCTCTTTCACCATGATGCTCACCGTGGTTGCTTACACATTTTATACCAGTAGTTTGTTGCCGAGGCTGCCATATACAACCTTGATCGAGCGGATGGTGATTATGGGGTATGTCAGTATATTTGCGGCAATTATCGTGATTGTCTTCGTCAAAATCCGGGATGAGAAAGGACGGCCGGTCGAATATGTGATACCGCGTTGCCGGGTCATTTTCCCCGCCTTATTTCTGATCGCAATGAGTGTACTCATCGGGGTGAATGGTGGCTTATGAAATTATTACAATCAACTCGGACATGGTTTGATGCAACCCTTGCGGCGACTGTTTTCGTTGGGTTATTAGGCATCACCACTTATTTGTTATATGCCAAATCCGTCGGCGCACTCGAAGAGCAGATTAAAGCCGGGCTGATGTCAACGGTCAGCGCATCGGCAACCACCTTAGATGGCGATATCCATCGCCATTTTCAGGCAGACACATCACCGGATGAGCCGGAATATCATGCCATGGCAATGCATATGGAGCGTATTCGGCAGGCTGCAACAGGGGTACGGTATATCTACACCTGTATTCTCAAACCTCAAGGGGTTTATTTTGTCGTGAACCCCAGCCCACAGAATGACGGTGACGGAGACGGAATACCGGATCCACCACCTGCGTTAATGACCCTTTATGATGATGCCCCTCAGGAATTAATAGCGGCACTGACGCATCAGGAAGTCAGTGTTTCAAGTATGCCTTATCGGGATCAATGGGGCACATTTATCAGTGCTTATGCGCCGTTTTATGATGCGCAGGGAGAGTTTGTCGGGGTGTTGGCGATGGACTTAGAGTTAAGCGGTTTTTATAAGCGGCTGAGTCAGATTCAACGCGTGTTCGGCAAAGCGAAGATCATCATTTTGTTTATCGGACTGGTTACTGGTCTGGTGGTTTGGTGGATTCGACGTGCCTATGTGAATAATCTTCATGTACTGGAAGCGACAGAGAAGCAAGCCGCCCAGACCTTGGCTCACATGCGTTATCGGCGGGATGTACTGCTGGAAATCGTGCGATATTACTTTCATCAGTTACCGGAACCGTACCGTGATCAATTGACTGACAGTGATCAGCCGACAGACAGAGAGCAACCGACAGACAGAGCGCAACAAAGTAGCAGCATCAGCGACGGTTCTCCTGAGCAACATCCTTTCGAACCAACGGATACGCCCCATCTGACCGAGACTTTCAATCAGGTCAACCCCGAGGAAAACCACCAGCAAGCGATTTATCACTATGCCCGGAGTTTTGGTGATATGACGACCGTGGTGGAGTCATTTTACTTGGCAGATTGGTTCGACAAGCTCAATACAAACATACAACAGGGCGGGTATGCTTCACATCAATGGTTGGGTGAGATGCAGCATCCCGTAGAGGGAGACTGCCAAGTCCTGTTGGATACTTTCTGTGAGTTTTACCATCGTCTCAGTCAGCTGTTGCGGCAATCGGTGAGTGCACAGACTCAGATCGCGCAAGAAAGTCTCGCGCATTGGCAATTGGTGACGGAAATTTCAATCGAGGATGAGGTGCAATGGACACGATGTCGGCGGCTGTTCAAAATTTCAGCCGCACATGATATGACGCATCGGTTAGCTGCTTTATCTGCAACAGAGCTCCATCTTTTAAAAGTCATTTATCTGCTGCAACAGTTGGGGAGTGAATTGACACTGACGGATGATGGTGTACTGCGGATCACTTGGCAAGTCAGTAAGGAGCAAAGCGAATGAAAAATTATGCACCGATGTTACTCATCATGGCAACGCTGTTGGTTCAGCTCTCCTCCGGAATTAACTACGTCACGATACCCGTCGTGATGGATGAACAGGGTATTGGTAATACGTCTATCGGGATCGCGATGGCTTTTGAGATTATTGGTGTCCTACTGTTTTACCGACCGTTGAGTCAGTATCTGAGCCGCTTTGGTATCTTGATTTCGTTGTTGATATTAACGTTATTCAGATCCCTGAGTCTGTTACTGATGGCTCATGCAGGACACTACGGATTATGGCTGGTCAGTATTTTTAGCTATGGTTTGTCCACGGGAATGCTACTGGTTTTACTGCAGACTTGGCTGAATATTAGTGTTCAAGGGAAAGCGAAAGGTTTAATGATGGGGTTGTACTCCTCAGCGCTCTCTTGTGGCATCGCCTTAGGGCCGATCATCGTACAACTGATCCATCTTACGATCGATTGGCGGTTTGAGACCGGCGCGTTGATAACCTTATTGCCGTTACTCTTGTGTCTCGGTCTGAAAGCAAAGGGACAGGCAATGCATCGCTTGGGGGTTGTCCGGTTCAGTTTTGCTTTTCGGCACGCCAAAATCATCCTGGTGGCGGCGTTTGTCGGGGGAATCAGCTTTTTTGGTCTACCGGGATTTTTGACCTTGTACGGACTCCATAATGGATTATCTGAACCACAGGCTCAGCTATTACTCACTATGTTTATGACCGGCAGTGTCAGCCTTGGTATTCTCATGAGCGCTTTTGCCTCGATTCTGAACCGCCGTACGGTAGTGTTGTGCTGTATTTTCGGATCTGTGGTTTGTGCCGTGTTTCTGTCCATGGCGGTCTATGCGAAGTATTGGGTTGCGTTGGCGCTACTGTTTGTCTGGGGAGGCTGTATGGGGGGAATCTACGGGATTGGTCTGACGGTGATGGGAGAACGTTTCTGCCAACAGGATCAAATGTCGGCCAATATGAGTTACACCCTGATGGATTCTTTTGGTGGCATTATCGGTTTACTGCTGATAGGTGCGATGCTCGATATATTCGGTTCTGAAGGGATGACCACTGTATTGATTGTATTTGGTTGCCTGCTGCTGGTGTTTGCGGTGTACGAGATGTTGGCTCCGAGACGAACATACGAGTAAGACGGATTTCGATACAAATATTGGCGGAGATTGTCTTGATTATGCGTTATGGGCACCACGGATTGCAAAATGAGAATAAATTTTCATTTTGAGAAATTATTATGAGTCAATATGCTATAAATTGATTTCTTAATAAAAAATAATCAATTTAAACAGGTAGTTAAACTATATTGAAAAGTTGGCATGTATAGTGCACTAATAAGAGTGACCCTTTAAAGCCGAAGGGTCACCTAGCCAACTGACGTTGTTAGTGAACCTAATTTGTTCATATTGATAGCCAATCACGATTTTTGTGATTGGCTTTTTTTATTGGAGAGACCGTCTATGGGATTGCTTATCCTCAGTGTCAACATCCGCTGATAAGTTATGGGTGTTGTGATGTAGCCTTTGATTCTGTTGAAGTGGGTTGCGGACGAGAGATAAATTCAATTGGTGTGTGTAATTGGCCTTGAACCGTTTTTCCCTGAAGTGCTTTATGCATGAGCCAGACGCTTTGGTAGCCCATTTTAAACGGGAGTTGAATGACATAGCCGTACAGTTCTCCCTTCTTGAGGCTTTCAATCATGATTTCTTGCTCATCAAAGCCGATATGAACGACATCGGATGGACTCCGATGGTCTTCTCGGGCAATTAACACACCAATCGTCGTGGTATCATTCGGGGTGAAAATGCCATCGATTTGATCAAATTGATCGAGGATTTCTCCTGATCTTGAACGCGAATCACCGACTTGAGTGCCCAAATAAGCATCGGCAATAATGGTCAATCCTATCTTTTGAGCCTCATCGGCAAAGCCACGTTCTCTCGCATCTGTCGATGCCACGCCTTTCTTGAGTCGAAAGAGGATAACATTTCCCTGATATCCTAATGCTTTCCCCATTTTTTGAGCGGCCAGTTGCCCCGCAGCATAGTTATCCGTGGTCACAGAAGCAAGCCGATCACCACCGGTATCCCGATCAATATAAATCGTCGGAACACCCTCGGTATTTAAGCGAGTGATATCCTGATTACGACTGACATCTGACGGAGCGATAATGAGACCACGGCAGTGAAACAGCCTCATTGTATTATCTAAGACGAATTTTTGCCCGGCAGAATCGGAATCTTCAACGGTTCCTCTGGCGTAGATCTGCAATCCCAATTCTTTGCCTGCTTGCGTTGCGCCTTCAATAACTTTTGACCAAAATGGCCGACTGGTACTGCCGGATGTGATCACCGTGACACAATTTTGCCTCTCTTCCGAGGCGGATTGTGCGCTCAGAGGGATGGCTAGTGTGAGGATAAAACCAGTGATAAAAGCGGATACGATCCTGAAATTCATTATTTTTCTCTCGTCGTCGTCGTCGTCGTGACATTATCTCGATTATTATAAGTCTGATTTCATAGTTATGAGAAAATAAGTTCAAACTTGTTGTCGATGTCACGTAGCGAACCTCGTCCGGTTTTTCTGGCTCGCCCCGAATGTATATGTTTGCAAAATGAGAATTAATTTTTATTTTGCATTCTGCTTATGTCTGTGTATGCAATAAAATCTAAAGACATTGAAATAAAAATAAGTAAAATCAATTACTTAACTTATTTTAAAACTTGGCACGCATTGTGCTTTATATACATTGACCCTTATTAAGCCGAGGGTCACCTAGCCAACTGACGTTGTTAGTGAACCTAATTTGTTCATATTGATAGCCAATCACGACCTTGTGATTGGCTTTTTTATGCCTGTCGATTTATCTGCCCTGTGCGACGCTCCTGACTGCCTTGGTCATAATAAACTTCCCATTTCTTTCAGGAATCCCGTGATAATTTTTATATCGGTACGGTGATGGTATCTCTGGGTTCCTTGAGCGCTCATCCGGCTTACTGCTGGTTGAAAAAAGCCAGTAGTGATAGTCCCCCAAAGTATCCATATCGACGCTAATGGGGATATTGAAAGGTCGCTCATTGGCAATTGTATTGAAACATAAAGTAGTGGCTTTAGTCTCTGAGTGAAAGTATCCGGGCAAAAGTATCCGGGCAAAAGTATCCGGGCAAAGTTTTTCCAGCTTGTCAGGCTGTTGATATCGGTGATATCGCCTTACGTCGCTGGAAGAATCATCACATCCGTTTCAATCAGTTGGTTTTAAACTGATGACTCAGATTCAGGAGCTGTCTTGCACTGCTTTCCAGCTCTGCCGCTGCCCCGGAGACTCGTTCGGTATCGGCATAGGCCTGCGTAATTTGAGTTACGGTGAGCTCCATGTCTTTCTGAATATCATTCGCTTGCTGCTGTGTCTGCTGGCTGTCTTCCACCCAAAGGGTGATTTTTCCCTGTTGATTGAGAATCGTTCTGGCGCAATGTTTTAATTGCTCATAGCCTGACTGCGACGCTTCTGTCAGTGCCGTCATTTCATGTACGGAATTGTCCATCTGATGACATGCATCGCCGATGCTGGTGGTGATCCGGGAAAGGGTTTCCTGAATCAGTCCCAGATTTTTCTCGGTATGTACAGAGAGCGAACGTACCTCATCTGCGACCACGGCGAACCCGCGTCCCGCTTCTCCGGCCCGGGCGGCTTCGATGGCCGCATTCAACGCTAACAGGTTAGTTTGATCGGCCAAGGAATGGATCATATCAAGAATCGAATTAATCTCTTTGGTGTCTTTACTGAGCGCGGTCAACTGTTCTGACAGGGCCAGTTCATTTTTGAGATTACGATTCACGGCTTGATCGAGATTGGAGAAGGTTGCTTCAATATTATTGAGCTCCGCGACAGCATTGCTCAGCTCTGTTGAAAGCTGAGTGCTCTGATCGGTATTGGCTGCCAGTTGATCATACATAGCGTGACTACGATGGTTGGTACTGCCGACTTGTTCCTGACTATGGGTCAGATTACGCTGGATGCTGTGTGTGTTTTCAGACACTTGGTCAGAGAGCCGCACATTATGGTTCGCGGCCTCACTGACCTGATTGATACCGGCAGCAAAGCGGGTGAATAGCCGGTTCATATCCTCACTGATCGCACCGAGTTCATTTTTAATTTTGCTATCAAATTGGTGTGTTAAATCGAGATGCTCCGCAGCGGCAGCAAGCTGGACGCGAATTCTTTGCAGATGGCGTAGTAAGGGAGTACAGAAAAACCAGAAAGCCATGGTAGATAATACGAAGCCAAGCAAGGCAATTTCAGCGTTGGTAATCAAATACCCATTGAGAGTTTTGTTAATGTGGTCAATCGGTACGTCAGCACCAGCGATATATAATTTGCCGTTCGGGGAGTAAAAGGGAATAAACACCGACCGGAAATTGCCTTGGTCATCGGCATAGTCTTCGTAGGTAACGCGTGGGTTTTGAAAGACACCTTGCAGCAGATCGCTCGCATCTTCATATTCGCTCATATAACGTTCGTATGTGCCATCGGCAATCGTTGCATCCGGTGCGCTGGTAAAACTCTGAAATATTTTGCCGTTCTTTTCGACCATGGTGTACACGTAAGTCATGTGGGCTCGTGTGGCAAACGCAGAAATCTCTTTCACATGTTGCAAGTATTCATCATCACTGACGCTGGTTCTGTCTTGGTAGTCGGGCCCGAGAATGGTTGGTAATGCGGTTGCGCTGATGGTGAGTTGCGCGTCAATGCTTTTCAGTAAAAGTTCTTTCTCATTACTGTAAGAGAAGTAAGTAAAAAAACAGCTAATGAGTAAATTGATGAGTACAGCTAATATCAGTAGTTGTGAGCGTAAACTCTGAATATTCATACAAGCTCCATGTAATGATTGGTCATATTGACCACGGTCCGGATAAGTGTTTTTATCATGCCGGACTTTGAAATGACCCGGCATATTTCTTTTTGAGTCAGTATATTACGAGAATCTCTCTGTCAGCGAAAAGCATTACATCAGAATAACTAATAAAAAAAGTTAAAATAGTTAAAAAAAATATAGATAAGATGATTGCGTACCATCCAATGATTATAGTTGTTGTTTTGCAACTGAGTGCATTTGTGAGGGCGAATTGGCATCCCGAAGCGATTTTGGTCGTTCAGAATGTTTTTTTGCAAAATGGGAATTAATTTTTATTTTGCATCTTTGTTATGTCTTCGCATGCAATAAAACTAAGCTGTTAAAATAAAAATCAAATAAAATCAGTCTATTGAAAACTTGGCACGCATTGTGCTCTATATACATTGACCCTTATTAAGCCGAGGGTCACCTAGCCAACTGACGTTGTTAGTGAACCTAATTTGTTCATATTGATAGCCAATCACGACCTTGTGATTGGCTTTTTTTATGCCTGTCGATTTATCTGCTGTTTTATGACCCATTTCTGTCACAACGTTTCTGTTGGCCATCTCACCAAATCGGTACTGGTGCTTGCCGTTGTGATATCCCCTTTACTTATCGTGGGGATATACGTAAACATCATGCAATACATATCACTTGATCGGGAGAAAAAATAACATGGAGTTAGTGGCACTATCGCAAGCTTTTCAACCTGCTTTTGAATACTTCTATGAGGACTTTGCTCAAAGCGATGTCGAAAATGCTGAATATTATCTTGAGGGTAAAACAGATTTCTCAAAGTATGTTCAGCGGTTGAGTGAAGAAGCTGTCGGTATAAACCTACGTGAGGGTTATGTGCCATGTAGTCACTTTTGGTTGGTAGACCGAGAAAAGTCAATCATTGGTGCCATTCGGGTTCGCCATCATATCGATAATGACTTTCTTGCTTTAGAAGCTGGGCATATTGGCTACGATATCGCACCCTCATATCGAGGAAAGGGTTATGGTAAGTTGATGCTAAAGTTGGCATTGTCGAAAGCGGCTGATCTCGGCATAGAACGAGCGTTGTTGACCGCTGATGAGGATAACTTTGCATCGCGCGGTGTTATAGAAGCCAATGGTGGTGAGTTTGAAAAAGTCGTTATGGGGAAG
Organism: Vibrio spartinae; assembly: GCF_024347135.1. Taxonomy (NCBI): domain Bacteria; kingdom Pseudomonadati; phylum Pseudomonadota; class Gammaproteobacteria; order Vibrionales; family Vibrionaceae; genus Vibrio; species Vibrio spartinae. Next base: position 268,882 of record NZ_AP024908.1, read on the forward strand.
GTTTTTCCCGGACCTTTGGTTCGGTATTGGGTCAACTGTAAGTAACGGTATAAACAGTTGGATGGTTAGGACTGGGTCACATGCTTAAAGTTAACCTTTTTCTACAAACGAAGTCGGCGGCTTTAAGCTCCTACTTCATTTTTGCGTTATCAATTTTCCCTAGTGTGATAAAGAACCAAAGCAGTCGAGCCAATCTTGATTGAATTGATCAATTGCTTCGTTTACGCATGGGTTCTCCATCATTTGATGGACAAGCGCGACGGGGATGGTCACACTCGCTTGGCGAATACTTAAGCAGTCGATGACTTGTTTGGTATTTTTGAAACTCGCACCGAGAATTTGACATGTCTGCGCATGATGAGAAAGGAGGTTCGATATCGATTCCACAGTTTCAATCGCATTGCCAGTCAGCATATCAATTCGATTGATATAAGGCGCAACAAACGAAGCCCCAGCTAATGCCGCGAAAAAAGCTTGTTGCGAGGTATATATCGCTGTACCTAAAGTCGTAACCCCTTCATTTTTTAACCTTTTAATCGCTTTTACGCCCTGCATGTTCACCGGTATTTTCACGATGAAATTATCAACCATCTGATTGAGTTTTAATGCTTCTGCCACAATGTCATCTGCATTCGTACTTATGACCTGACCAAAAATCAGCCCATCCCCATCTAAAGCGTCACGAATCCGGGGTAACAGATTGAGCATCTTTACACCGGATTTAGCAACGATTGTTGGATTCGTTGTGACACCAGCAATCGGTAATAAATCGGATAGTATCTTAATTTGTTCAATATCACTGGTATCAAGATAAACGGACATAATGAGCCTCTCTTATCGTACTGAATAAAAAGGCTAATACAGGGATTAAGGAGCATTGGGGGGAATACCTGTATTAGCATGTATAAATAATTTTTTACAAACAAAGCTTGGTGGATAGATCTTATATTGATGACGCTGAAAAAGACGTCACTTTGCCCACGAATAACAAGTCATGCCGTTATTGAATTTTCATTCATATATCGCTCGACAGATGTCGTTGAATTTTTCATCAATCCCATCAATCCGCTTACTCACCTGAGTTCATTCTTCTTTCATCATCCCGAGAACTATCGAGTACACCATTGTTTTCGCCTGTATTTTCATTTCGAAAGATATTTATTACATTTTATTTTATTTGATGGTTTTTTGCTTTCTGTGTTTTTAATGTAACGAGTTGCGCAGAACAATTCAATGCTATAATTTTTTATTTAAAAGTAAAACATAAAAGCATTGTTAGTAAGTTATTGATTTTTATTGGTTTAAATTTTATGGATTTTTTGTTTTAATTTCATTGTTTTCATTTGGTTTTCAATTTGTGAGATGCGTCTCTTTTAAAATGAAAGTTGAACTGCATAATGCAGCGACCAAATAACAACAAGGTGAAACAAAATGGATACCATAATTTTAGGCGCGGAATGGTTTATCGGACTATTCCAAAAAGGCGGAGAAACTTTGCTTGGTATGATGACAGGGATTCTTCCACTACTCATTTCTCTACTTTGTGCAATGAATGCATTGATTGCATTTATTGGAGAGCAACGAGTCGAAAGGCTGGCGAGCCGATGTGCAAGCAATCCAGTTTCTCGTTACCTCATTCTTCCCGTTGTCGGCACATTCATTTTTTGTAACCCGATGACTCTTTCATTGGGCAAATTTTTGCCAGAACGTTACAAACCGAGCTATTACGCAGCAGGTTCATACTCTTGTCACTCGATGAATGGTTTATTTCCACACGTAAACCCGGGTGAATTATTTGTTTATCTGGGTATAGCAAGTGGCATTACTACACTCGGTTTACCTCTCGCCCCACTGGCTGTCGCGTATTTATTTGTCGGTATGATTTCGAACTTCTTCAGAGGTTGGGTCACTGACTTCACGACCATGATGGTCGAAAAACAACAGGGTATTCAATTAGATCGTGACGTTCGTTTCGGTTAATGAGGAAGAGAGCATGACTACAACATTAAAAATCAAAGCAGGTAAAGGTGGTTGGGGTAAAGCACTGATCGTCGATTTCCCCACAAATAAAAAAATCATGTATATGGTCGGTGGAACCCGACCCGCGCTTGTTGACCGATTAGTTGAATTGACAGGTTTAGAAGCCGTTGATGGATTCGCTGACGGTTGTGAATATAAAGATATGGCGGTCGCTGTTATTGACTGCGGCGGCTCAATGCGCTGTGGCCTGTATCCTAAAAACAATGTTCCAACGCTGAATGTGATGCCGACAGGCAAGTCTGGCGTAATGGCGAAGTACATCAATGAAAGTAACTATGTTTCCAATGTTGACGTTGCTTGCGTGAGTGTCGTGGACGGTTTGGATGCTGCGACTCGGACTTCAACGGTGTCAGCGAACGAGATTTCCATGGGTTTAAGTGGTGCGGATTCAAGTAGTGCGGATTCAAGTGAAGCCGCCGTGACGGCAGAGGACATCGATACTACTAAAAAACTCACCGAACAGTCTGATGGCCTTTTAGCCCGTATTGGTATGGCTATGGGTAATGTTATGGCGGTATTTTTCCAAGCCGGCCGCGACACGATTGATACCGTCATGTCCACCATCATTCCATTCATGGCATTCGTTTCTATGCTCATCGGTGTGATATTGGCCAGTGGTATTGGGGACACAATTGCCCACGTGTTAGTGCCGCTTGCGACTAATCCTGTTGGATTAATCATCTTAGCACTGATTTGTTCGTTCCCGTTCTTATCACCATTCTTAGGTCCTGGTGCCGTGATTGCCCAAGTCATCGGTGTGTTGATCGGTACTCAGATCGGTTTAGGCAACATCCCACCGCACCTAGCGCTACCCGCTTTATTTGCTATCAATGCTCAAGCTGCTTGTGATTTTATTCCGGTCGGTTTAGGGCTTGCTGAAGCGAAACCAGAAACAGTACGTGTCGGTGTTCCATCTGTTCTTTATGGACGCTTCTTAACCGGTGCACCAACCGTTTTGTTGGCATGGTTTGCATCAATGTTCATTTACAACTGAGGGCAAGAAAATGAGTTTGTATAGCGTTGAAATCATTAAAGTTGGTGAATGTGCATTCGAAGCACTTGAAGACAATATGTTGATTTTATTCAACCAGTCCGTGCCAGCCGATGCCGCAGAGTACTGCTTTGTGCACACGCATGATCAATTGAAAGGTGACATTGCTGTCGGTGGTGAAGTGGTTATCGATGGCAATACCTACCCAATCACCGCTGTCGGGGATGGTGTGAATCAAAATTTAGGCAACTTAGGACATATTACATTGCGTTTTGATTCATCAAGCGAAGCTGACTTCGTCGGTAGCCTTCATTTAGCCGGTATTCAACCCCGTTCATTGGGTGTTGGTTCAACTATTCGTTTTATTTGATTTTTTTGGGAGGGGCGCAGAGCACCCGCTACATTTTAGGAGATTCGTTATGAAAACAGCAATTGTTGTTGGTGGTGGTCAAACACTTGGTGAGTATCTGTGTAAAGGACTTGCAGCAGCAGGATACAAAGTGGGGATTGCCGACTTGAATGTTCGGAATGCAACCCAAGTGGCTGATGAAATCTGTACATTACAAGGGGAGGGTATCGCAGTTGGTGTTGGTGTTGATGCCACCGATGAGCAAAGTGTTGCTGATGCATTTAAAACCATCAAAGCGCAGCTAGGGAGTATTGATGCTTTGGTTTATAGCGCAGGTGTCGCCAAAGCGACGAAAATTACCGACTTTACGCTGCAAGATTTTAACTTTAATGTGAATGTAAACTTAAATGGGTATTTCTTGTGTGCTCGCGAAGCGGCTCGTTACATGGTTGAGCAAGGTCATGGTGGACGCATTATCCAAATCAACAGTAAATCTGGGAAAGTGGGTAGTAAACATAATGCTGGTTATAGCTCAGCAAAATTTGGCGGGGTGGGTTTAACTCAGTCTATTGCACTCGACTTAGCGGATGACCAAATTACCGTGAATAGCTTGATGCTAGGTAACCTACTGGAATCCCCGATGTTCCAAAGTCTGATCCCGCAATATGCGAAGAAATTGGGGCTTGAAGAACACGAAGTCATGCAGTATTACATTGATAAAGTACCTCTGAAAGCCGGTTGCGGGTATGACGATGTTTTAAATGTCCTCAAATTCTATATCAGTGATGGTGCGAAATACTGCACGGGTCAATCGATCAACATCACTGGCGGGCAAGTGATGTTTTAAGCATCGTTACTAGCGGATGAAATCAGGATTGAAGGGGGCTGAAAAGCCCCTCATGTTTTCGAATCAAAGATAAAAAAATTGAAAATCAGTAAAATCACACCATCACTATGAAAATTGTGATACTTAAAAGCTATCATGATGTGTCATGCTTTCTCATTAGTTTATACACTATGACTATCCCTTTGAGGTAATCTATGGATTCTATTTCTTTATTCATCAGCATAGCGATTGTCGCGTGGGTCGCACAAATAGCGATGAGCTTTTTCCAAATACGCGCCTTTAATCGCATGATTCAATCGATGGCTAGAAAGGGGCAAGTGAAGATCGGTCGAACGAAAAGTCGTTGGAAAGCAAGAACAATTGTTGTTTTAGTTGAAGCTGAGGACGGTACTGTTACGGATGCTAAGGTACTCAATGGCATCACTGTTTTTGCCCGCCCGAAAACACTAGCCGAAGTGATTGGTTGCTCATATCCATTCAGTAAACAGACGCTGAACGGGCTGAGTCACGGGGTTCAGGAAGCGCTTAACGTTGCCTTTCAAACTGAATGACAGAGTTTTCAAATTACATTCAATATGATAATAATCTGGTGTAGAATAACCACAAATTAATCGGTAGATTTTATGATGAGTATTGATAGTAGACAAAGTCAGTTGGTTTCTTACCTTCAACAGAACGGCAAAACAGCAGTCAACGATCTGGCCTCCATTTTCCAGACATCTGGCGCCACGATTCGCAGTGATCTAAGAGCGTTAGAAGAAAAAGGTATTGTGGCAAGACGCTACGGAAGTGCAGAAGCAGTCACCAGTCATGGTGCGACCAACAGCGTTTCTGAAGAGATTGCGATGGATGAGAAGAAAACTTTAAATCTAGACAAAAAAATCCGCATTGCAAAAAAAGCGGCTCAGTTAGTCCGAGATGGTGACTCCATCATCCTCGATTGTGGGAGTACAACGCTACAGATGGTCCCCGAGTTTGATAAAATTATGTCTTTGACTTTAATGACAAATAGTCTGGATATTGTTCATGCGATGAACGAACTCAACTCAGAACATACGGTAATTATGCCTGGAGGGACTTACCGAAAACGTTCAGCTTCGTTTCATGGAAGTTTGGCCGAGAGTGCCTTTAGTCATTTTACATTTGATAAACTTTTTATTGGGGCTGATGGTTTTGATTTAATTCAAGGTTGTACAACTTACAATGAGGCTTATCAAGTCAGCCAAGCGATGTGTCAATCAGCCAATCAAATTATTGTTGTCCTAGACTCCTCAAAATTTGGTCGAAAAAGCCCAAATGTTGTTGTTCCCCTCGATTTGGTTGATATCGTCGTCACCGACTCAGATTTATCAGAAGAACATTTAAACGGATTGAAAAGCAAGGGAATTACGGTTTATCTGGTATAAAAATTTTTAATTTGAAAATTTCCATTGATGATTGAAATCACATTTCAGCGTTCTGTTTGTGTTTAAACTATCATTATGCATCAACATAGAGTGACGGTTGTATTTGTCTTTAGGTAAGCATAATGGAGTATTTAACCTTAAGTGCTGAGTGGTTTTTAGGGCTGTTTGAGAAAGGTGGTGACGTTCTTGTAAGCATGGTTACGGGGGTTCTCCCCGTGTTGATATGTCTGCTGGTTGCCATGAACTCATTAATCCGCTTGATCGGTCAGCATCGCGTTGAGAAATTGGCCGCAAAATGTGCGAGTAATCCTGTCTCTCGATATTTAATTCTTCCTTTCATTGGCACGTTTGTTTTTTGTAATCCAATGACATTGAGTCTCGGCAAGTTTCTCCCTGAGCGTTATAAACCATCTTATTATGCTTCAGCCTCTTATAGCTGCCACTCGATGAACGGTATGTTTCCTCATGTCAATCCAGGTGAATTATTTATCTATCTTGGTGTAGCAAGTGGCTTAACCCAGCTTGGTTTACCTTTAGCGCCTTTGGCAATGGGGTATCTATTGGTTGGGTTAGTTTCCAATTTTTTCAGAGGTTGGGTCACCGATTTTACCACGGTCATCGTGGCTCAACAGCAAGGGAAAATATTGTCTGATAAAGCAGACTTCTCATTAGATGGTGATCAATGATGAAGAGGGTGTTAAGCGTCGTTGCGGGGGAGCAAGGATGGGGAGGGCCTCTTTATATACCCATCGTATCGGGAAAAAAAATACTGTATGTCACAGGGGGAATGAAGCCTAAAGTTGTCGACTATATCAGTCAGTTAACGGGCCTTGAATCCATTGATGGTTTCAAAAATATCATCGCAGATGAAGATGTTGCCTTGGTTGTCATTGATTGTGGCGGTACTCTGCGCTGTGGTTTGTACCCCAAAAAACACCTGTATACACTAAATATTCACGCAACCGGAAAATCCGGCCCTCTTGCTCAGTTTATTCATGAGGGTATCTATGCCTCTTCCATAGACGAGTCTTGCGTCAGCATGATCGATCAAGACAACGTCGATGCAGCAGAAAACGCAGCTATCAGCAAAGCTCATCCGTTGACTTACGACACAGATAAAAAATTAAGTGAACAAAGTGGCGGTATTATCGCTAAAGTTGGTATGTCTATGGGGAACATCATGTCGACTTTTTACCAAGCGGGTCGGGATACCATTGACACTGTACTAAAAACGATTTTGCCTTTTATGGCATTTGTTTCGATGTTGATCGGGGTGATTATGGCGTCAGGTCTTGGCGATCTGGTTGCCGATTTACTCTCGCCACTATCTTCTAATCCGCTTGGTTTGATTGTTTTAGCGCTGATTTGTTCATTTCCCTTATTCTCTCCGTTTTTAGGCCCTGGCGCCGTGATTGCGCAAGTCATTGGGGTCATGATTGGTGTGCAGATAGGCACAGGAGCTATTCCGCCTCACTTGGCTCTCCCGGCACTGTTTGCGATCAATTCACAAGCTGCTTGCGACTTTATCCCCGTCGGTTTAGGGCTAGCCGGTGCGAAACAGGAAACCGTGGAAGTCGGCGTGCCTTCTGTGCTGTACTCCCGCTTTATCACTGGTGCGCCAACCGTATTATTGGCTTGGTTTGTTTCCATGTTCATTTATCAATAGGTTTACCAATAGGTCGGATGATGACTTTCCAATTCAAAGCGACAATCACTGAGATAGGTATGCTAGCGAATGAAGCGTTAAAAGAAAATATGATCATTTTGTTTAACCAAACTGCGCCAGAAGACGTGAAAGACTACTGCTTTATTCATGATCAAGGGCAGCATGTAGGCGCTATCACGACCCAAAGCACATTACTTATTGCAGATAAAGACTTTATCGTCACGGCAGTCGGGAGTGCTGTAAGCCAGAATTTGGCCAATTTAGGTCATATAACGATTAAATTTGATGGTCAACTGGAACCAGAACAACCAGGGACAGTTCATGTCATCGGTCATTGCCCAAACATCATACATGTTGGTAATGAAATCGTATTTGGTTAACACTGTTGCAAGCAAAGGCTCAACATTGGTCTTCAAAGGGTGAATAGCAGCAAACGCTGCGAATCACGGGTTGGTAACAGATTTTCAGATTGAAATGAATCATCTAAAAACTGTTATATCAAAGGAGTACAAAATGACTTCTGTTCATATTAAAAACGTCGTTTTTGACATCGGTAATGTGGTGGTTCGCTGGAATCCTTTGGAGATTATCCGGCTTACTTTTGATGACAGCAGTGCTGTTGAAGAGCAAGCGAAGTCAATATTTCAGTCTGAAACTTGGTTAAGTTTGAATAAAGGTTTGATCACTGAGAATGAGGCAAAAGCTCAGTATAAAGAAGCCTTAGGGTTAACGGAGCTAGAATGTGAGCGGCTGTTTTATTATGTGAAACAGACACAGATTCTCATCTACGGTTCTGTTGACCTGATTAAGCGCTGTCAATCTGCCGGCTACCATGTTCTGGCATTAACCGATAATGTTCATGAAATTGTCTCTTATCTAAAAACAACCTACACATTCTGGGATTTGTTTGACGGGGCGATAGTTTCTGCGGAAGTTGGCTTATTGAAGCCTCAGCCAGAAATTTACCGGTCACTGCTTGCTCAATATGATTTAAAGGCTTCAGAAACCGTGTTCATCGATGATATGCCATACAATGTCAAAGGCGCACAATCTGTTGGTATGACGGGCATTCAGTTTGAAAACGCTGCCCAATGTGAGCAAGGCCTAAAGTCATTCGGTGTCCGGCTTTAGTGTGTTGACGGCACATTGGTTTAGGTTGGTGGCGTTCACCTTACCGCGGTTTTATCTTTCCTTGAGTATCTTTGCCATATTCCTAAATTAGGTCTCTATGAATAAAGAATATAAGAAGCGTATCGATAGCGTTATTCAATACATTGAAACGCATCTGGATAACAAAATTTCACTGACTGAAGTGGCAAATGTCAGTCATTTTTCGGTCTATCACTTTCATCGAATTTTTACCGGTATGGTTGGTGAGACGGTCAATGATTACATTGTTAGGCGAAGACTTGAACGCGCCGTCAATCTCTTGATTTTTAAACCTGAGTTATCGGTGACTCAGATAGCTTTAGATAGCGGGTTCTCGTCAAGTGCCAATTTTTCAAAAGCGGTAAAGCTGCACTTCGGTTTTAGCCCGTCAGAAATACGTAACCCGGCAAAAGTGAAAGATAGCAAGATTGGAAAAATATCTAGCAAGTATGGAAAAGCTTTCCATCCCTCTGATTTGTATCCTGTTCGCATCACAAATGAAGTGATAAATCAACTTAACTCAGAGGATGTAAATATGAATATTGAAGTCAAAGAATTTGAGAGCCGACGCGTATGTACTTTAGCCTCACAGCGAGGTTATGAGCCAGAAGGCATATATGAAGCATGGGACAAGCTGATCGATTGGGCTGCTAACAATGGCATAAAGCAAGATGAGCAAAAACGATTCGCTTTTGCGTTTGATAATCCAACAGTGACGCCGGTTGATAAATGTCGTTACACCGCTTCAGTTGTGATTGGTGAGCAGGTTCAAGTCAAGCCGCCATTTTTACTGTCTGAAATACCGCAGGGTAAATATGCGGTGCTCTATTTTAAAGGTCGCCCAGAAGAAACCATTAAAGCTCAGTTGAGTATTTATGCCGATTGGTTGCCTGAGAGTGGATTTGAGCCAGATAATTTCCCGATGTTAGAACGTTATCTGAACGATGCGAGAGTGGATGGATATGTAGAAATGGAAATTCACGTTAAACTGAAGGAAATGTAAGCGGACAGGGTTAACGCGAAGATGGACAAAGTCGTCGAACTCATCAGGCAAGATCCAATCCGAGTTGAGGCACTCAATCACGTGTCTCAATTGGGGTTGCCTCAGTGCTATATTGCAGCGGGTTTCGTTCGAAATTTAGTTTGGGACGCATTGCATGATGTCAACGTGTCAACGCCTTTGAATGACGTCGATGTGATCTACTTTGACCCTCACGAGCAGAATCCCAGTGCCTGTTCGGTGTATGAATCGCGACTCAAAACTTGTATGCCACAACTGAATTGGCAAGTCCGTAATCAAGCAATCATGCATGAACGTCATGGTGACTCGCCTTACCAAGGCACCGTGGACGCAATGCATTATTGGCCAGAAAAAGAAACGGCTATCGCTGTTCGCCAAGTTGCTCCAAATCAGTATGAATGTGTTGCTGCTTTTGGTTTTGAGTCGCTATTTGGTTACTGCATCACACATAACCCTAAACGGTCACGGGAAACCTTTGAACAGCGTGTTGATGCAAAAGGGTGGCTCGTTAGGTGGCCATTGCTGAAAGTTGTGTTATAACAAAGCATCATGTTGATAAGGCTGTTGTTAATAAGGGGCTGTTGTTAATAAACATATTGTTAATAAAAATATTGTTAATAAGGCTATTATTGATAAGGTTATTGTATATAAGGATTGTTCATTATCAGTCATTCACTTTTTAAAATAGTCATACTGACTGGGTTGGCATTAATTGCTTTTGCTGCTAACTCGGTACTATGTCGATTAGCATTGGGTCATGAAGCCATCGATGCGTCAAGCTTTACGGCGATTCGGCTACTATCCGGCGCCGTTGTGCTGTTCTTGATCGTTCTCACTACGCAAAAGAATACCGACACCCTAACGCAAGATGCCCGTCCGAAAGGGAGTTGGACTGCCAGCTTCATGTTATTTCTATATGCGATGACCTTTTCCTATGCGTATATCTCGTTAGACACCGGAACCGGCGCGCTGATTCTGTTCGGTGCCGTTCAAATTACCATGATATTGCACTCCCTTTTCTCTGGCACAAAACTACATGTTACGGAGTGGTTAGGTATCACGACAGCTTTCGCCGGGTTTGTTTATTTGATTCTTCCGGGCGTCAGCGCACCATCCTTGTCGGGATTTTTGCTGATGGCGACATCTGGTGTTGCATGGGGAATTTATACCCTGAAAGGCCGAGCTTCGAAAAATCCGCTGTTGGATACAGCCTATAATTTTTTCAGGTCTGTTCCGCTGGTGATCATGCTAACCCTCATCACAATGCGCCATGCCGGTTACTCATCAGAAGGAATCTGGTTAGCGATTGTATCCGGCGGTATTACCTCCGGGATTGGTTATACGCTTTGGTATATTGCGCTAAGCGGCCTTTCCTCGATACAAGCCGCCGTGCTCCAATTAGCTGTCCCGGTCATTGCGACTTTTGGCGGTGTTATATTTGTATCTGAAGTGATTACTTCCCGTCTGATCATGTCAGCAATTTTAGTGCTGGGTGGGATTTTAATGGTGATTTTAGGTCGCTATTATTTTATAAAACGCATATCTGATAAAACATAAGCTATTTTATAAAAAGTAAGTCAGGCACAACAATATATATAATCCGTTGCTGCATACGGAAAATCATCTGTTACGCTGCTCACTGACCCGTGAGCAAGATGTTAGCGATAGCTTGAGGAGAACATGGATGCCATACGTCAATATTAAAATCACCAAGGAAGGCGCAACCGCTGAGCAAAAGGGAGAACTGATTGCCGGTGTGACCGAATTACTTGAAAGGGTGTTGAATAAAAATCCGGCCACCACGGTCGTTGTGATTGATGAGGTGGAAACTGATAACTGGGGCATTGGCGGTGAACAGGTGACCCATCGCAGAAAGAAAGGCATGTAATGGTGAAACTTGGCCTTGATCATCTTTGCGTCACGGCGGCATTTGCCTCGGAACCTCGACATGTACGCGCCGCAGAATATTTCATGATTGATGAGCCAAGCACCTTAAATTTACGGTATTATGTACAATTGACCCAATGATAGTGACTCATGATTATACCCACTAAAAATCTTTCTTCTTCAAATGTATCTTCTTCAAATGTATCTTGCTCAAACTGCGAAGCATGTTGCTGCCGTCTTGAAGTCATGATCATTTCAGATACCGGTGTGCCGGAAAAATTTATTGAACGTGACCAATACGGTAGTGAGACAATGATGCGTCTCGACGACGGTTGGTGCGCTGCTGTAGATCGAGAAACTTTAATGTGCACGATTTATGAAAACCGTCCCTGGATATGTCGTGAGTTTGAAATGGGGTCTGACGAATGCATCGATGAGCGAGAGAAATTCCTATAAAATAAATTTAAAGAATTCGAAGACTACGCGAGAATGTGGGGAGAGCGATAAATAAGACCGGAATAGAATTCAATTTTCAATATTCATGTTGCAGAAAAGATATATTTGAATCAGTTGATTCTTATAAATAATGGCAAGCAGAATATTGAACCTCATTCAAAAAATCAGGGTGATTTATATAATAATTGTGTTCTAAAGTTTGTAATTTTGTAAAGAGAACTTTGAATTCAATGAATTTATTCTAAAATTAGAATTTTAAAGGGATTAATTAATCGAAGTGATGTGTGATTGTCTCAAAGGGAAAAGAGCGGGAACGCAATCTAAAATAGAGAGTTATAAGGCAAATTTGGGCAAGTATAACTAACGGGTTATTCATGTAACCAAATGAAAAACAGTGGGTTGTTGTGCGTATCTCACACGATTTAGTCTACAATTTTAGCCAGTTAATATGGGCGTAACATGACTTTTACGTTAAGTTAATGACAGGTATGCTGGTTTTTTTTAAATTTAACAATAACAGATTTAGATAATAATTTATCCGCAGGGGTAATTATTTAAATCGAATGGTTTTGTTATTTTTTTTCATAACTGCATTATTAAATTAATTTTTATTTTGAGCGCGTTCACCTTTGGGAAAAATTGCATTGTCTATTCGGGGGGTGGCTTCTAAAATATTCATCACTTAACTCTTTTTAATAATAAAAGCAGTGTGTTAAGTCAAACAAAAACTTGCTTGCAAGAACATGAATTGTACTTAACGACCCAACCTCTGTAAGTCGTATTGGTTGAGAGGTAAAACTGGAGAATAAAAATGGCCATAGTGAAAACGACGACCACTCGTGCAAAAAAATTTTTGACTATTCTGACCGTAACTGCGGGCGTTTTGTCGGCAACTGCCAGTGAGGCAAAAACCCTCACCTCGAACGAAACCGGCACCCAAAATGGTTACTACTATTCATTCTGGACTGATGCGCCAGGTACCGTTTCTATGACATTGGGAGATGGCGGAAATTACAGCTCACAATGGCACAACACCGGCAACTGGGTTGGCGGTAAAGGTTGGAACCCGGGCGGCCGACGCGCCGTAAAATATTCAGGTACCTTTAACCCTTCCGGTAACGGCTACCTAGCGCTGTACGGCTGGACAACCAATCCGCTGGTTGAGTATTACATCGTTGATAACTGGGGCAGCTATCGACCCGGTACAAACGGAACCTATTACGGTACCGTGAATACTGACGGCGGCACCTACGATATTTATCGTACTCTGCGGGTAGATAAGCCTTCGATTGAAGGGGACAAATCCACATTCTATCAATACTGGAGTGTGCGTCAGCAAAAACGCACTGGTGGGACGATCACCACCGGCAATCACTTCGATGCATGGGCCGGCAAGGGCTTAAACCTCGGAAAATTCAATTACATGGTAATGGCTACCGAGGGTTATCAAAGCAGTGGTAGCTCGAACATCACGCTGGGCAGCACTGGCGGCGGTGATAATGGCGACGGTGACGTCGGCTCGAGCAGTACCGATATTGTGGTCCGCGCAATGGGCATCAGTGGCCAAGAGCACATTAACCTACTGATTGGGGGTACTGCGGTCGCCAGCTGGAATTTAAGCAACAGCTATCAAGAGTACACCTATAAGGGGAAAGCTGCCGGGGATATACAAGTTCAGTATGACAACGATACCAATGGTCGTGATGTCGTCTTAGACTGGGTCTATGTCAACGGTGAAACCCGACAGGCTGAAGATATGGAATACAACACCTCTACCTATGACAATGGTAAGTGCGGTGGTGGCTCATATTCTGAAAACATGGACTGTAATGGTGTCATTGGCTTTGGTAATACTGATGATTGCTTTAGCGGCAACTGCTCTGGCAACGGCAACAACGGCGGCGATAACAACGCGTGCCAAGGTTATGTCGGTATCACTTTCGACGACGGCCCTACCAGTAATACAGGGACACTCATCAACCTTCTGAAACAAAATAACCTTAAACCGGTAACATGGTTTGCTTGGGGGCAGCGCGTTAGTCGCAACTCGTGGCGGATATCCCAAATGAAAGAGGTGGGTGAAGTTCAAAACCACAGCTACACTCATCCCCACATGTCGAATTACAGCTATCAACAAATCATCAATGAGCTAAGCCGAACCAGTCAGGCGATCCAAAATGCCGGAGCGCCGGCACCGACTTTGTATCGTCCGCCATATGGTGAAGTGAACTCAACGATTCAGCAGGCAGCACAAAATCTTGGTATGCGCGTGGTAACTTGGGATGTGGATTCCAAAGACTGGAACAACGCGAGCACCAGCGCCATTGTGAATGCAGCGAATCGACTGCAAAACGGACAGATCATTTTAATGCACGATGGCTACAGCAACACCAACAACGCCGTTGCGCAAATTGCCCGTAATTTGAGAGCGAAGGGGTTATGCCCCGGACGGATTGATCGATACAGTGGCAAAGCAGTTGCGCCATAGGTTGAGTGGGCGAAACATTTCTCGCCCGCAATGAAGTACCGATCATAAAGTACCGACTATATTCGCGAGGGAGAGCGACAGTTAGATAGTCCCCCATTTCTGACTTACTCCCACCTCAAGGCCGCAGATATCCGTCTGCGGCCTTGTCTGTTCTTCGTGATAAAAAAGTGGTGAAGTTAACCCATTCATCAGTCAAAGTGACTTCTTGATGTTTCTTAAACAGCGAGAAGCTTTAGCAACAAGCTTTAGCCACAAGAAAAATGAAATAAGAAAGGCAAGGAAAGTGAATCCTACTAAGCCTGAACATCACGCAATCTCAGAGGCAAATATATGGCTGACAAGATCAGTGGTTTAGGTATGATGGCAGAGTGGCGCATCACTTTCATTGGGGCGGAGGAAGAAATTTGGCAGTCGTATCTAAGGATAATTCAGAACATTATCAATGGGGTGGGCAATGTGATGGTTGGCACTTGGTTAAGTCTCAGAGCCTCAGCGTCATTCAAGAGCGAGTTCCCCCGGGTTGTTCAGAGGTTCGTCATCTGCACAACAAGTCAGAACAATTTTTCTTTGTGTTATCCGGTTGCGCGACACTCGAAGTCAATGGCGAAACTTTTGAATTACTGCAAAACCAAGGTTTTCATGTACCAAGCAACACACCTCACCAATTGAGTAATCGTGGTCATACCGATCTACATTTCGTTGTCACATCTACGCCACCAAGTCATGGTGATCGTGTTGAAAAACCAGCATAACGAGAAAACACTAGTCTAGCACTGTGTACCACCATCAGTCGCCTAAGCGTTAAGTGCTGAAGAGCAAAGGTCAGTATGGCAATCGCTTATCGGCAGATAAGTATTGATGACGATCTCGACTTATGTATTGATGCCAGAAAAGATGCATACTTTTGTCGCTTCGGACATTATGATGGATTCGATGACTTCATCAGAGGTATCGCAGAGAGTTGGCGAACGATTGGTGACCGCGGGATGGTGCGACATCCACATATTTTTTAGCTCAGCTACCAAAAAGGATTCACTGATGAATGTGGATAAAGCGAAAAAACGCATACTGAAACGCGTACAAAGGGGGTTCAACGGTTATCCGCAAATCTCCGTAGAGTATTTCGGCAAAACGGCAGATATGGCGACGGAAGTCGCGATCACCTTTTTATCTGAAGAGAATGGCGAACCTCAAATACAACGATTCACGAGTGATAAAGACGTCAGAGAAGACGAAGCGATTCAATCGGTGTTGTTAAAAATCATTGAGCGTGCGGGCGCGAACACCGTATTAGAAAATCGAGTCATATCGGTTTGTTAAAGGTTCGCGGTTATGTTTCGTTTTTCTGTGATTTCAACATCGGCAACGAAACATACAAACGAGAGCATGGAGCCAGTCATGACATGCAATCCGATATATAGCCGTCCAATTCAATCATAAAACGATTCAGGGCTTGCTGCCCATTTCTTGGTAAGGCAAGACATTCAAGGCCGTAGATATGTATCTGCGGCCTTTTCCATTCTGACGCCTCACTCGCACCAGCACCTCAACATTGCCGCATGAAAAATAAAGTGGTGTGAAGTGCCTCGGGAAAAGCAGCGATACGGATTCAAACTGTTGCATTGAAGGGGTAGATTATTTCGGGGTTATTAGGGTTATTTTAATGTGCTTATTTATCCTCGGGGGGTTATAATAACTCCGTGTTAAAAAATAGGAGATTCAGTGAAAAGTGCAGACTTAATTAATCTCTTGAAAAAGAACGGGTGGGAGTTAGTCAGTGTCAGAGGAAGTCATCACAAGTTCCGACATCCAGCTCATGATGATCCGATCATTGTTCCACATCCCAAAAAAGATTTAAAAATTGGGTTGGTCAACAAAATAAAGAGACAAGCGGGGCTGTAAATCCTTTTGGTTGCACTTATCACTGATAACCGAACGTAGGATACGTAGGAGCGAACATTATGTTATATCCCATTGCAATTGATACCGGCGATAAGGAACATGCTTACGGCGTGACGTTTCCCGATTTACCCGGATGTTTCTCAGCCGGAGATACCTTGGATGAAGCATTGTTAAACGCAAAAGACGCGGCTGAGTTTTATTTAGAAGATTTGGCTGAACACGGTAAATTACCACCGAAAGCGGGTGATCTTTCGACGTGGCAAAAAGACCCGGAATATCTCGGGTGGGCTTGGGCTGTTGTTGATATTGATGTTGAGCCGTTTTTGGGGAAATCCATTAAGATTAATGCAACGCTCCCGACCCTTTACCTGAAAAAGATCGATGATTTGGTCAAGGTTCATCCAGAGTACAAAAACCGTTCACATTTCTTACAAATTGCTGCTACGCATGAGTTTGAAAAGCTGGCCGGGTGAGTTATCCGCATATTTGAGTAGAGCGCCGATTGGCGCTTTCGAAGCGTATTCGGGTGGTGGCAGGGGCGTTGTGTGATCACGGCTATGATGTAGAGACTGAGATCTTTTCCTTATGACGCCTCACTCGCACCAGCCCCTCAACATTGCAGCATAAAAAATAAAGTGGTGTGAAGTGCCTCGGGAAAAGGTCGCGATATGGATTCAAACTGATGAAAAGCCATAGACTTTTACGCAGCAGCTCGCCACACTGTGGGTATTGTTCACTAACTGATTCAAATCATTCAGGTATGAAGACTTCACTCGACCACCTTCCCGAACGTAAACAGCATGAACTTGCGCTGATCTCGACCATTTTGCGCGATACGCTGGAAGAATACCTCGTTGGTAAGCAGGGGAGTAAAGCCGAGTTTCGGATCCTGAAAATCATTCTGTTCGGCAGCCATGCCAAAGGTGGTTGGGTGCGGGATATTCCCAACGGCTATGTCAGTGATTACGACATTCTGGTGATCGTCAACAAATCCTCACTGGTGGAAGAAGATCTCATCTGGCGCAGGGCGGAAGAGCAGATCGACCGCAAAGTCAAAAGTGCACCGCTGGGTCTGATTGTGCATACCTTGGAAGAGGTCAATGAACAGCTCAGACAGGGTCACTACTTCTTCAAGGATATTCGCGAAGAGGGCATCGAAATCTTTGCCGCGACGCCGAAAGCGCTGGCCGAGCCGGGGGATCTGACCGATGAAGAACGCCATCAAATCGCCCAGAAGCATTATGATTACTGGTTTGAAAGTGCACAGCGATATTATTATGTCTATAGCACTCTACTATCTGAGAAAAAATGGTTAAGTGAAGCTGCTTTCAATCTTCATCAAGCCGCAGAGCGATTCTTTGCCTGTACCTTACTGGTTCTGACCAACTACCTACCCAAAACCCACAATATCGAAAAGCTGAAAAAATACTGTGCCGAGCAAGACCTTGCCTTTGCCGATATTTTCCCGATGGACGACAAATTCCACCGCCGCAGCTTCCGCCGCCTGCAACGCGCTTACATCGATGCCCGTTACTCGATGCATTACGAAATCACCGAAGAAGAACTGGTGTATCTGCAAGGGGAAGTGGAAAAATTGAAAGCACTGGTGGAGAAGATTTGTCTGACGCGGCTTGAGGGGTGATTCCACTTATTCAGCATGCATCGAAAATGATGTGTGCCCCGTATTTTCCTCTTTATCCCCTTATTTTCATCCGCTAGCCAGATTGTTTTTTTATAGTCGATTCCCCATTTACCGTAGGCATTACAGTGACTCTTTGCTATAAATATATGCAATGAATTGATAAATGTTTATACCCACATTTCGTATGCGAAAGAGCGGTAGCGTGGAAAAATGTCATGTTACACCATGAGATGTGAAAGCGGACTCTTTACACCACCCAATAAAGATACGTTTTAATGGTTTTTCACGCGTAGTAACGAGCCAGCATCAACTCTTTTAAATTCGTGAGAAACAGGAATGTCATTAATAACTCCAGCACTGTTTTTATGTACAGTTATTATCAAATCACAACGTGGATAAATTAGATAGAACAAGTCAGTATTTTGCGATAGATGTTGAAAAAGATCCGACTTTTTTACTACTTGATGGTGAGTTGTGAGATTTAGTTTAGAAAAAGAATTAAGTTATACAGAAGCATTCTCATAGAGTGGTTCTGTATAAGGAATGTTATGCCTCTGAACGAAATTGGTGAGTTTAATGTTTGATGATATTGAAATAATTAAGTTAGTCTTACAATTAGGATCTATTCTTGTTGCCTTCGCAACATTTTATCTCGCTCAAGTTAGAATGGATAAAAGATTGCAAAATGATATAAAGGCACGATTTGAACATCTTGAAAAACAACAGTCGTTAGCTCGTGAGGAAGCTGCGAACAAGTTGAAAATTGATAAAACGGAAGAAGCTTATTTTTACTTTCTGCAATCTAAAGAACCTCTTTATGAAGCAATAAACAAGCTAGAAAGACACCCATTCCTTTTCAGGGAAGAAGCTGGAATATTCTTGAAAGAAGTCTTTGAAAGTTCTAGAAAACTGTTTATTAAAGGGGAAGTGATCGTAAAGTTACACTTTAATGGCATTTCTATTCATAATCCCTTCAATGGTGAAGATTTAGTTGGTTTTATGAGCAGGCGTGAAGACGCAAAAGCTGTTTCAGTCCAAAGAATAGAAGATATAATTCGGATTATATCTTCTATAGAGTCATCCCTTGCCTATAACATTAGTGGGCAATCACAAAAAATGTTCAATCTTGAAGTATGTAGTGATAAACAGGCATAACAAGACGAAGCAATTGACAAAATACATGCCACGAATTTTGCTTCACAAAATATAGTGCCAAGTATTTTGCAACTGTTCCTAGCGTTATGTCTTTTGGGAGAAAATATGCAGTTTTACCAACCAGATGAATATTTGGCATCTTGTGAAAGCCTCTACCGTAAGTACGAACTTGAGATAGCTGCTTTACTTCCAGACGCAACAATTGAGCATATTGGAGCTTCTTCTATCCCTAATGCTATATCTAAGGGAGACTTGGACATACTTGTTGGTGTTAACGGTAACGAGTTAGAGGAAGCAGTCAAGTTACTTTCTACTTTAGGTTTCAATGAAAAATCCAATACGCTAAGAACTCCAGAGCTTTGCATGCTGGAAAATAGCTCAGGTGAAGACGTCGCTTTCCAAGTCGTAGCGAATGGCTCAGAATTTGACTTCTTTGTGGGGTTTAGGGACAAGCTCCGCGAAAGCCCTGAGTTGGTTCAACAATACAATGAACTCAAAATGTCTTGTGCAGGTTGGTCTCACAAAGAGTATCGTCGAAAAAAGTCAGCTTTTATTGAGCGCGTTTTAGGACAGGCATAACAAGCGGTTAAGACGGATTCGCAACACTTGGCGGTTTTGGTTTGATTTGGATTTTGTGTTTACGGTGCAATAGTTGAATGTAGTGGTAGCGTTGCTCATCACTTAAGCGGGCGTTATGTTTAATTTATGTTTAAGTAGGTATAGATAGGAGATATAAATTGAAAAAGGAACTTTTTATTGGAGTTGTCTGCGCAGTATTGGGTAGCTCAGCCACTTTCGGATTTGATGTTTTGAAATCAAAATATTTAAAGACAGATGACCCCTTGTCTCAAGGCATAGTTGAATTAACACATATTTCGAAAGAGTTAATTCTTGAGCAAAAATCCTTGAATGAGCGAATTGCGTCAATATCTAGTAAATCTGATGTTCCTAGTAATATTAAAGTGGAGCTTGGTGATATCGTAAGTCGTGTAAATAATATAGTGCAAACAAGTGCTTATTTTGAAACAAAATCACGTGATATTGTAGGTATGGCAATTGCAACAAAAAGCCACAACATGAATGCTAGTTTTAATTCTAATGCAGACTTGATTCTATCATATGGCCAAGCTGTGACTTTGTGTGGCAATGAAAATACTCTCGGTATAGAGAATGAGTCTGGGAGAAACGCCGTTATATATCTTAATAATACTAAAAGATATGCAAGTGTGGGAGCGGAATATACTTTTATGTCCCCTATGGGACCAAGCTTAGTTAGCTATCTTGGAAAGAGTGCGGATCAATATATGTTTAGGCTGGTGTGTGGCACGGAGGTCAAATAAACATAACAAGGTCATCAAAATTGACGTCTTTTCCATTGTTTGTTTTGTGGCCTAACCCTACGCTATCGCAAATCGAACAACTCCAAGGTCGCAATTTATGGTGGCGTTATGCATCATAGAGTGGAGGAAAATATGAGCCCAGAAGTTATAAATGGAATATTTGTAGTTCTTGGAGCGTTAATTGGTGTCATCGGTACAGCAATTATAATGAAGAAAAATAAATCATTACCTCACTTAACTATCTTTAGTTCTCCTTCTTCACAGCTGTTAGATATCGAAGATATGGTTAAGTCTGATATTGAAATTAAATACAAGGGAAAGGTAATACCTGAGTTATTTCATGGCGAAGTTGCTGTTCAGAATACAGGTACTGAGAGCCTAGAGAACTTAGAAGTTAAGTTGCTTCCAGGTGATGATTCTCCATTGTTTGACGTTAAAGTTTCTACCACAAATTATTATCAAGATGATGGCGCGACTTATATAGAAACAAATGATAGTGGTGAGGTTTCGATTGACATTAGCTATCTCAATCCTAATGATCGTGTCGTTTTCTCTTATAGAAGCTCCGGCAGTACAAAGCCCGCCGTTGCAAGTCGAAAAATAGGTGTGGGAGTGGAATTTAAGGATGAAGCTGTAAATTGGGTTCCAGACATCTATGCAAAATTGATGTACGAAATTGTAGAGCAAGTCCCCATTTTACACTGGTATTTGAAACTTGTATTTAAGCCTTACAGACTTTATACAGAGTCAAAGAAGTCAAATGATGCATAACAAGCGGTTAAGACGGATTCGCAACGCTTGGCGGTTTTGGTTTGATTTGGATTTTGTGTTTACGGTGCAATAGTTGAATGTAGTGGTAGCGTTGCTCACCACTTAAGCGGGTGTTAGGTGTCTAATGGAGAACAATTTTGCAGCAGTTATTTTTTATCGAAAAATCAGTAGCTGGTCGGTGTGGCCCTGACAACTGTATGTGGGACCTTGATGAGCTACACAATAACAATGTAGTTGCCATTCTATCTGTGAATGACGGTGAAATGGTGCATGTTTCTCTCTTGGATTCATTGGGTATTTCCTACAAAAACGTTCCGCTTTCAAGTAATGCACCAGCTCTTGATGGTGATTTGGAGCTTTGCTTAAATTCTCTCCCGCAGATACTCGATTTCATTGCACAGCATGAGCGCAATGGTGTGGTTGTTATTCACTGTAAATCAGGCAAAGATCGCACTGGGCTAGCTTTGGCCGCATATCTAATGAGGACTAAAAAATTGTTCCCTGTAGAAGCTATTGACGCAGTTAAACGGGCAAGGAGTATTGCTTTTACTGCGCCAGGTTGGGAAGAATTTTCGCTCAAGGTTCTGAGTGCGTTGAAATACACCTGACAAGAGGCAATGCAGTTGACCGCCTTTAGTGGCAACTGATTGCGGCGTTATGCGTAAAAGCCAGGAGGCAAATTTATGATCACAATTAGAAAAGCGAATAAAAGTGATGCTCAGGTGATTTACGACTTAAGAAGTCGCGCAATCCATAATCAGTGTTCACAGTATTATTCCGAAGAACAACTTTTATTGTGGACGCAGGGTGGACTATCTGATCGTTTCATTGAGGATGTTGTTGAAACTTTTTATGTGTCAGAAGTAGATAGTCGGGTTGTTGGTAGCGGTAAGCTCAACACTGAAACAGGTATGATCGATGCGATATTCGTTGATCCTGATTATTTTGGGATGGGTGCTGCAAAAAAAATGCTCAAGTTTCTAGAGGGTCTGGCTGAGGAAAGCGGTTTGCAGTTGTTAATGTTAGAGTCAACTATAAATGCAGCGCCTTTCTATCGCTCATGTGGTTTTATTGGAGACAAACTATCTACTTATCACTCACCACGAGGTATCAGTTTGGATTGTGTTCCTATGGAAAAACATCTGGATAAATACGCATAACAAATGCCTCAAGAGGGACTATCAACGCGTGGCGTTTCCAGTCCCATTGAGCCGAAGTGGCTATGGCTGTTGTATTTGAGTTTAGTGGTAATGCGTTGCCAGCCCCTTAGGCGGCATTAGGTTTATGGTGAAAATATTATGGTAGATGAAAGACAAATAAATTTTACAGATAAAAGTGTATCAGAGCAGATGGTTTGGTGGTCATACTCTATGAGAGGCTTTTTATTCTTTTGCTTAGTTATGATATTGATTGGTCAGTCACCAATAAAATATTATCTATATTCAGTAGACCCAATTGTATCGAAAACCATTACTTGGACGATAGTTTGTATAGCATTTGGTGCAATTTCAGTACTTTATAAAATAAATAAAATTAAGCCAGTATTTTTACGTTCCAACAATAGAATAAATACAAAATCTTGGTGTTTATATAATGGTGTTTTATCTGTTCTATTCTTGATTTTTGCCTTTGCTACCCATATGGCGTCATTTTTATCTATAGAAGCTTGGGTTTATACAAAGCTATTTTTTGGCTTCTCACAGTACATCATTATTATCGGAGTTGGTGTTTGGGCTGCATCTACATCTAAGTAAATACAAACCAACTATGGCGCATGGCGGTTTAGATAGAGGGAGTCCATATCATTCGTTAGCTGCTTATCGAATCCATATGTCCGTTGAACTGTACAGCTAGTTTTTGGGGATTATACTTGTCCTGTTAACTGTACATGTGGAGGTTTTATGAAAATTGTATCCTTTACGGAAGCGAGAAATAGTTTAAAAGCTGTTCTCGATGGTGTCGTGAATGATGCTGATACAACAGTAATTACTCGTCGTGATGCAGAGGATGCAGTCGTCATGTCCTTGGATTACTACAATAGCTTGATGGAAACCGTTCATTTACTTCGTTCTCCAGAAAACGCAGAGCATCTAAATCGTTCGATCGCTCAATATCGTGCAGGTCAAACAACCCGCTCGATATTTAATGGATGAGTAGTAGCCAGCGATTGCTTTCATGGACTGATGAATCTTGGAATGATCGTTTATATTGGCAAATACAAGATAAAAAGACATTGAAGCGTATAAATAAATTAATTAATGATGTAAAACGTTCACCATTTGAAGGTATCGGAAAGCCCGAACCATTAAAAGAAAATCTAGCCGGCTTTTGGTCACGCCGTATTGACGACACTAACCGATTAGTTTATGCGGTTGATGACCAAGCTATCACAATTATTTCATGTCGTTATCATTACTAATGAGCCTTTGGTGAAGGGCAGCGAACAAATTGAAGCAATTGACAAAAACACCTGTCACGAATTTGGGGACCCAAAATGTAGCGCCAGATATTTTTGTAACTATTCTCAGTATTATGATTTTCCAAGAATGAGAAGGTAATTATGGCAGTTTTAGACATTCTCACGGTGCCGGATCCAAGGCTTAAAGTCAAAGCGGAAAAGGTACAAGATGTTTCGTTGATACAAACGTTAATCGACGATATGTTAGAAACCTTGTATGCCACCGACAATGGTATCGGCTTGGCTTCAACTCAAGTTGGTCGCAAAGAAGCGGTTGTCGTTATCGACCTTTCAGAAAATCGAGACAAACCATTGATTTTGGTTAACCCAGAAGTGGTCAGTGGTTCAGACAAAGCATTCGGTCAAGAAGGGTGTTTGTCAGTCCCTGATTACTACGCAGATGTAGAGCGTTTTACTTCAGTTGTCGTGTCTGCTCTCGATCGTGAAGGAAAGCCCATTAAAATTGAGAGTGATGATTTTCTGGCTATCGTCATGCAGCACGAAATTGATCATTTGTTGGGTAATTTGTTTATTGATTATCTTTCACCACTGAAGCGTCAAATGGCGATAAAAAAGGTTAAAAAGTACGTTAAAGCGCACTCTTAAGCCGTCTATTACAAGGCGTCTCAACCGACCCGCTTCGCCCTAAAAGAGCGTTGGTCACTGGCGGTCGAGCTTGACGTTATACATGAGGAGATAAGTTGTACAGTGAAAGGTAAAATCAGAAGCGCAGAATCAACAGATGCCAAAGCAATCAAAGAAATATACGAATGTGAGCATACTTATACGGGGACGTTACAACTCCCATACCCTTCGATAGCAACTTGGGAAAAACGCGTTTCAAATGTGCCTGAAAATGTGTATCAGTATGTGGCGCTATTAGATGGTGAGATCGTCGGACATATTGGTTTTGAAATTTGTAAAAACCCTCGCCGTCGGCATGTTGGCAGTTTCGGTATGGGTGTTAAAGATCATGTGCAAGGCAGAGGTGTGGGTAGTCAGTTGTTGACAACAGTCGTAGAGCTTTCAGACAAATGGTTAAACCTAAGACGTTTAGAAGTTGAGGTTTATGCTGATAATGAGCGAGCGATTAACCTTTACAAAAAATTTGGCTTTCAAATTGAAGGGGAATCAGTGGATTATGCCTTTAGAAATGGTAAATATGTGAATGTCTATCATATGGCGCGAGTCGTAAAAAATGTATAACAAGCATTGCCATGCGTGGGATTTTTAAGTCGCTGAATAGAGAACTATTTCTGACTCACTGTTACATTCAAGGCCGCAGATATTCGTCTGCGGCTTTTTCTTTTTTTGACGTCTCAATCGCACAATCAGTGTGACTGACAGCATGAACGACGCATCGGTGTGAAGTGCCTCGGGAAAAGATAACGACACGGATTTAACCCGATGAAAAGGCATAGACTTTTGCGCAGCAGCTCGCCACACTGTGGGCATTTGGTAATCTAGCGGTTATACCATTTTAGAGTTCTTCGACTGAGACTGAGCAGCGAGTTTAAAAGGATTGAACAATTGAATGATTTGAAAATAGCGTTGGCATTCATAATCTTGACATCAATATCGGCAAATGCCCATGATGTTGGTTTTCGACGGTTAGATAATGTCTCAACAAATGGTTTATCAATGTTTGTGCTTTATCCGACCACATCGAAGCCAAAGTCGGTTGATTTCGGCCCTTTTACGCTGAATGTTGCGATTGGCGGGGCAATGGAAGACGGTCGCTTTCCATTCGCTGTTTTATCACATGGCTCAGGGAGTAATGGCTTATCCTATAAGGATATCGCGCTTTCACTCGTGCATCATGGCTTTATTGTTGCGATGCCTTTGCATCCTCATAATAATTACCTCGATAATTCACTGGAAGGTCAGGTCGAGAATTATGTCAATCGGCCGAAGGATATCTCTGCGTCGATAGACAAGTTATTCGCAACACCAACTTTTAGCGCTCATATTGACCCACAAAAAATTGCTGTATTAGGGCACTCGATTGGCGGGTACACCGCCCTTGTTGTTTCAGGGGCCATCGCGAAGACCAAAGCACTGATTGATTTATGTAAAAGTTTACCGACACTGGCCGATCCGTATTGTGCTCCGGTCTTGAGTGGTGAATTAACCCAAAACATTACGGTGAATTCAAAAGATACCAGAATTCGGGCTCAGGTATTAATGGCGCCTGTTGGTGCGCTCTTTTTGTCTAAACACGCCTTTGACAATGTCGATATTCCAACGTTATTGCTCGTCGCTGAGAAAGATCAAGAGCTGACTGCGGCGTACAATGCGCAAGTGATAAAAAATGGCCTTGAAAAAATGGGGCAATTCACTGACAAAGTCATTCCTAATGCGGGGCATTACTCATTTTTAACGGCTTACCCAGATTCTTTGAAAGCGACGTTAGGCGTCATCGCACAAGATCCGCAAGGCTTTGATCGTGTTGAGTTCCAAAAAAGTATTGGCGATCAAATTGCCACTTATCTTATTCAAGTCTTGTCACCACACACATAATCATCATTTAGCGTGTTTTATTATTTAAGGAGGAAACTTGAACACAAATGTTACGATCAGTCTGGCTCAAATCCCAGTCATCAAAGGCGATGTAAAAGCCAACCTTGAACAGCATCTTTATATGATTGAACGCGCATCTTCTGCTCAAGCCGATGTCGTGGTATTTCCGGAACTTTCATTAACGGGGTATGAACTTGAGCTGTTGGCTGAGTTGGCTGTACCGCCAGAGTCATCGCACTTCCAGATGCTATCTCAAGCCGCTGTTGACCATGATATTGTCGTTATCGCCGGATGCCCGCTTAAACCGGAACAATCGCGCAAGCCAACAATCGGTGCGGTTATCTGTTTTCCTGACGGTGCTGTGCAGTTTTATGCAAAACAGTCCTTACATGCGGGAGAAGAGAGATATTGCTCACCGGGTGAAATGGATTACTGTTTTCACATCAAAGGATATCAAATCGCATTGGCGGTTTGTGCCGACTTTGCCGACCCTCAGCATGCTCAGCGCGCCAAAGCAGCTGGTGCCGATATCTACGTTGTGAGTGCTTTAATCTCAGATCACGGCTTTGTGCCGGATGCCAAGATTTTATCTCAAACAGCGACTGAACATGGTTTTCCTGTTTTTTTGAGTAATCATATTTCAGTCACCGGCGGGTGGGACACGTGTGGTCGCAACGCCGTCTGGAACTCATATGGCGAGCTTGTGTTGAGTTCTGAGACTAAAGATAGCTGTCTGGTCTTGGGGACGGTCACTGGCAATCAGATCGAAGCCGCGAAAATATAACGGCTCTGTCATCGGAAGTAATCATATCTAAATGAACGAGGAAGCAATCATTGTGACGAAAAAGAGAAACCCAATCTGGGCAGCACTGCTGTCAGTGCTCACGCCGGGTCTTGGGCATGTCTATGCCGGTGATTTAAAAAAGGGCTTGTCACTTATCGGTGCTGAATATGGTGTCATCCTCGTGGCAGGCATCGCTGGTGTGCTATCGACGTTCTATGGCATCGCAGTGTTGATTGTTTTTTTTATCGGGTTTTATATTTTTGTCATCATCAGTTCAGTGAGACTGGCCCTGAAAAACCGGCAATACCAATTACAGTCATATAACCGCTGGTATTG
Source organism: Vibrio spartinae (assembly GCF_024347135.1). Lineage (NCBI taxonomy): Bacteria > Pseudomonadati > Pseudomonadota > Gammaproteobacteria > Vibrionales > Vibrionaceae > Vibrio > Vibrio spartinae. The sequence goes on from NZ_AP024908.1 coordinate 296,090, forward strand.
GTATCTGGCGATATTGATGGCGGTCTCGCTGCTCGCCAATACATTGTTCTCTGCGCGTGGCGCTATTCTCGGTTATCAGACGTATCAGATTCCTTCCCGAGCGATGGAGCCGACTTTGCAGGTCGGTGACTTGATTACGGTGAATACCCGATATCACCAACCCAAAGTGGGGGACGTGATCGTATTTTTATACCCGAAAGATCAGCGGATTCTCTATGTTAAAAGAGTTGCGGCAGTGGGTCATGATACGGTATCGATACACGATGGTGTGGTGTATCGCAATGGCAAGCCTGAGCCCTTGCTCGCTGTCCCGGAGGATCGCAGAGTCAGAAATATTTCGGTCTCTATGGATGAAAGACGTATTCCTGAAAATGAGCTGTTTGTTCTTGGCGACTGGCGAGATAACAGCAGCGACAGCCGGTTTTGGGGAACTGTCCCGGTCAATGATGTGATTGGTCAGGTGACGCAAATCTGGTTTGCCAACGATGCCAGCAGGATTGGCAAAACGGTCAAATAATACTCATCTGCATCAATGCTTGTGTAGGTTTCCAATGACAGCCCCAGCGCCTTGAAAGACGTTGGGGCTGTTCGTTTATGAGTGCTTTTTATTGATGAGTACTTTTTATTTATGGGTACTTTTTATTCATGAGCACTTTTTTGTTGATGAACAGACCTCACTCATAAAAACAGTGCATAGACGGAAAAGGAGCGGTTATGTGCCTCGCAGTTGCAATAAGTTATCGGCCAGCTCCGAGAATCCATAGCCACCGTTGCGTTCGGTGATGAAACTGGGCTGATGGGTCAAATCATCCATGACCGCAAGAATATTATTGACGCCAAAGGTCAGGGGCAGCCAAGCGAACATACTTTCGTCATTGTGAGAATCACCGATGTAGGTCACGGTTGCCAAATCAATTTCATCTTGCTGCGTGATACTGCGTAAAAACGATTTGCCACTGCGTTGTTTGCTATGTTCGCCTACCCACGCATTGATATGGATCGAACTCAGCATCACATTAACGGGGTCGCCATCGATGCTTAAATCACCAATTTGCCGGGCAATGTCTTGTGCTATGGTTTTGTTGACCGGAATGCGATCCTGACTCAGATTAATCGCAACATCACAGATTCGGTAACCTTGGTCTGCGGCAAAATCGACATCCGGGTAATCGGCTAAAATCGTCCTGATTTTTTCTCTGAGCTGTTCCTGACGCTCACGCATCGTTTCAACCGGTTGGGTGTAGTGGGTTTGAAAGCCGTGGCGATTTTTGATCATCCAGAATGCGCCGTTTTCGCCAATCACCCCGTACAACGGCCAAAGTTTAGCGATATGATCGCACCATCCGGCACAAGCGCCGGTCACGGCAACGACTTTCACCCCAGCGCGGTGCAGCCGTTCGAGAGCGGTGAGCGTCTCGGGTGGAATTCTCCCGCGCCACGTTAAGGTGTCATCGACATCAGTGAGTAACCATTCTATCTTTTTGGCTCGCTCTGCGGTCAGTTGTTTGATCAGACTAACCATTGATGATCTCGCTCTGTACGGTGACGGATAACGGAGAGGGCAGGCGTTGTTCACTGGCTGTATCAAACAGGTGAAGATGTTCGAGAGGAATTGCCAGACCTAACGTTGCACCGATATCAAATTGCTGCCCTTCATGGACGCGAATAATCAGCTTTTGAGCGTCATTGTCACGGATGTGGCAGTACAATAATACGTCTGCACCCAATGCTTCTATCATCTCTATTGTCGCCTCAAACATCGGATTGTCCTCGACGATCTGAATATGTTCCGGGCGCATGCCCAGTTTGACTTGCCCGAGCTCCCACCAAGTGGTGTCCATCTTCAACGGATACCGCCCCAGTTCGAGCCCGTCGGCCGTGACAAGGCAATCCAGAATGTTCATGGCAGGTGCGCCGATAAACGTGGCCACAAACAGCGACGCTGGTTGTTGGTAAATCGCCATCGGTGTGCCGACCTGTTCAATATTGCCTTGATTGAGCACGACCAGCTTATCGCCTAAAGTCATGGCTTCGACCTGATCGTGGGTGACATAAACCGCAGTGGTCTGCAAACGACGCTGGAGCTTTTTAATTTCCAGCCGCATCTGAACACGGAGTTTCGCGTCAAGGTTCGACAGCGGCTCATCAAATAAGAAGACTTTGGGGGAACGGACAATCGCACGTCCCATCGCCACGCGCTGGCGTTGTCCGCCGGAAAGCTGTTTAGGTTTGCGTTCCAGCAGATGGTCAAGCTCTAACATAGTGGCGGTGTCTGTCACCATCTCACGTATTTTCTCTTTGGGAACTTTACGGTTTTTCAGCCCGTAAGCCATGTTGTCGAACACCGACATATGCGGATAGAGCGCATAGTTTTGGAACACCATCGCAATATCCCGTTGCCCGGGTTCGAGATCGTTGACCGGTTGTTCGTTGATCATCAACTGCCCGGCACTGATCTCTTCGAGGCCGGCGATCATTCTGAGCAGGGTCGATTTACCGCAGCCACTTGGCCCGACTAAAACCACCATCTCACCGTCGTCAATCGCGAGATCAACGCCGTGTATTGCCTGAAATCCGTTCGGATAAGATTTTTGAATGTCTGTCAGTGTTAATGTCGCCATGATTTATTTCTCCGCATCGACCAAACCCTTCACAAATGCTTTTTGCATACCAATGACCACCAGTACCGGTGGCAGCATTGCAATCAGGGTAATCGCCATAATTTTGTTCCATTCCACAATGCCATCATTGACGTTTAATAACTGCTTAATGCCCATCACGATGGTGTAGTATTTGACATCCGTGGTAATCAGTAACGGCCAGAGGTACTGGTTCCAGCCATAGATAAAGGTAATCACAAACAGCGCTGCGATATTGGTGCGTGACAATGGTAGTAAGATGTCAAAGAAAAACCGCCACGGCCCCGCGCCATCGATGCGTGCAGCTTCGACCAACTCGTGCGGCACGGTCATGAAAAACTGACGGAACAGAAATGTCGCGGTCGCACTGGCAATCAGCGGAATCGTCAGCCCGTAAAACGAATTGAGCATGTGTAAGTCAGTAATTACTTCAAAGGTCGGCATAATGCGCACTTCGACCGGCAGCATCAGCGTGAAAAAGATCACCCAGAAGGCCAGCATTCTGCCCGGAAAGCGGAAAAACACCACGGCATAAGCCGATAGGATCGAAATCACCAGTTTGCCGACGGTGATACAGAGCGCCATGATCAACGAATTGGTCAGCATCAGCGCGAGTGGGAAGTCGGAGCCATTGACTTTATCGCCGGAAGAAAACAGCGTCTTGAATACATCCAGCCCCAGATGACCGAACCATAGCGGTGTGCCGGTGGCGAAATCACCGTTGCTGTGTGTGGTTGCCACAATTGCCAGCCAGACCGGAAATGCGACCGAAGCAATGCCAAGAATCAGCGTCAGGTGACAAAACAATTTGAATAAGGGTCTTTGTTCAACCATCAGTAGGTCACCTTTTTCTCGACATATTTAAACTGAATCACCGTCAGCAGGGCGACAATGATCATCAGAATGACTGACTGTGCTGCCGATGAGCCCATGTCCAGCCCGATAAAACCATCGTTATATACTTTATAGACCAGTGTTGAGGTGCTGTTACTGGGGCCACCCTGAGTCATGGCGTGAATGATGGCGAAGGTATCAAAGAAGGCATACACGAAATTCACCACCAACAGAAAGAAACTGGTCGGCGTGATCAGCGGAAAACTGATGGTCAGGAAACGTTTGATCGGCCCGCTGCCATCAATGGCTGCCGCTTCATGCAGCGATTTCGGCACTGATTGCAATGCAGCCAGAAAGAACAGAAAGTTGTAGCTGACTTGTTTCCACGTCGCGGCAATCACCACCATGGTCAGTGCCTGCGTGCCGTTCAGTTTCGGG